>DATNQN010000151.1 GCA_036703985.1 Leptolyngbyaceae cyanobacterium | reverse complement strand
CCTGCCCCCTGCCTTCTTCTCCTAACGTTCTACAATCACTGGAGTTCCTACACTCACTTGTTCGTACAAAGCCACCACATCCTGATTTCGCATTCTGATGCACCCGTGGGAAACGGCTTGTCCGATTAATCGTTCGTTTGGCGTACCGTGAAATCCGATCGAGTTCTTGCCATCAGTCCAAAAGGCGATCCACCTGGTTCCCAAAGGATTATTTGGCCCTGGAGGAACGACCTGTCCCGTCCAAGGATGTTCCCAGGCTGGATTGCGGATCATTTGCATTACTTTAAAACTGCCTGTGGGAGTTTCCCAACCTGTTTTACCGATCGCGATCGGATAACTCGTTTGCACCCGATTTTCCCGATAAAGATAAACCCGACGTTCCCTTAACCTAATCACTAATCTAGTATTTTCGATCGGATTCGTGCGGGCTGGCAATACCATATTTGCTGGAGACTCAAGCACGGGTAAGTGACTCTCCAGCATTGTCTCCTTGCTAGCTAACCCTTGCGCGATCGGCCCAGAGGCAGTAGCTCCTTGCTGAGCGGAACTCAGTAAAATTACCGTACTAAAGCAGCACAGCATTAATTTTTGAGACAGTAATTTTCCTCTCACCATTACTCCCATGTATCATCTCTAGCAAACAACCTCAACAGATTTGAGGAGTTTATCAGTTTAGCGGATCGGTATTATAGTATCTGAATACTGTTTAAATCCGAACCATGTATAGTATAGCCATACCGACTCAAAAGCCATTAGCTGAAGTTGAAACATCGACAAGAACAAAGAATTCGCAATTCAGGAGCTAAAAACATTCTGAATTTTGACTTTGGATACTAGCAGACTCAGATAGAATACTTTATCTGTTTTCATGCTAAGTTAGTAGCCCCATCAAACTAGAAACCGAGATTTTTAGCTTTGGTTTGCGATCGCTCACTTCTCAACAAGTCATTATTTACTGACAAAAGACAAACTCCGCTGAATACTGCCATCAATAGTTAGTTTTTATTTATTTATCCGCAAGAACAAACAAATTTTTAACCATATAATTAATAACTGATAATATCTTTCGGTAGAGTTGTTTTTGGAGCAGTTAGGGTAAAATCTGGGAGGTTACGGGGTACTGTCTCTACTTTCATAACCGAAATTTCCTAGCTTGCTCGTCTTGTTTTTCTCTTCTATTAAAAAGTAGTGAGGTTGTAATGCGTCTTCAAAAAACAAAGTTATTCGCGGGTACCACCCTGTCAGTCTTGCTTTCCCTCGTGGCAATCTCTCCGGCAATGGCTCGTCCTGCTGGCAGCCAAACCCAAGCACAAACGATCGCCCAAATGGACAGCATGAGCGTCACGGGTAGAATCAGAAGTATTGTCGGTAACGTGGTCACTCTCGTATTGCCCGATGGAACAACCAGAGATGTCATGATCTCCCGTGCGGAAAGAGACAGGTTAGGTCTGCGTCCGGGAATGGAAATCATGACCATGATGAGAGATGGCACGATGGTCGTAGAAGTAGTTTCCGAAGGCTCTAATACTGCCGATATGACCGAGGGAACCACCACCGAAAGTACATCGGGTCAGCGGGTCGTAGAAGAAAGAACGATCAGAAGAACGACTACTTATCCTGCGGTTGAGCAAACCACCGAACAAACAACTGGTGATGTCCAACGCTCAGTGCAAGAAGTAGAACAATATCCCGCTACTCAAAATGTGGAAGAAACTACTCAACCAGCCAGACCCGTAAGAGCGCTTTGGTAATTGAGATAGGGAATGGGGAATAGGGTATAGGGAATTGAGAATGGGTAATTAGTAATGGAAATGAGTAATTACTAATTACCCATTATTTTTTTGTCCCGCTCTGTTCATTGTAGCGATCGAAAAAATATTATCTAACCGTAGAGTGGGTTAGGCACGGACGATAACTTCTGCCTTCAAAACCAATAATTAACGAACCGTGCTGTAACCAACCATCCTCATCATCTCTAAAATCACGAAAATTTTTCACTATTAAGGCGAAATAGGTTTTTTATTTTGGTTTCGGTCGATCGCCAAACCCAAGAAAATGCTCGATCGCGATCGAGTAGGATATAATCTCCCCCAGTCTTATTGTGAATTAAGGCTCGCTCGCCGATCGGGTTAGCCCAAAAGCGATGTAAGCCTTTAGCAAAGAAAGACGGATTTGGCAGCCTTGCCGATGTATAGAGCATCTTAGAAAAGGCTTTGCTGCTCGATATGTTCGATAACCTTAAAAATGTGAGAGTGGGGGAATGCAACTGGTAAACCAACTGCGACTAAGCCTAGCGGTGTCTGCCGCACGCACGATAACTTCTCTGGTGCGCTTGCTAAAATTGGGTGCAGCTAGCGTCCTGCCAGGATCGATCGCCAGTCGCATTCAGCCGCAGATATTATCGATGCTGTGTCAGCAAGTCAAGCACGGCGTTATTTTCATTGCCGGAACGAATGGCAAAACCACCACATCCCTGCTATTGCGGACGATGTTGGAAAAACAGGGATGGCGAGTCGCACACAATGCCACTGGCGCTAATTTGATCAACGGATTGATTACCGCCTTGCTGGAAAATACCAATTTGGCAGGTAAGTTAACTGCTGATTACGCCATTTTAGAAATAGATGAAAATATATTGCCCTTGGCTGCACCTTTATGTCAGCCGAAGATTATTTTGTGTTTGAACTTGTTTCGCGATCAACTCGATCGCTATGGGGAAGTAGACACGATCAGTCGTCGCTGGCAAAAAGCCATTTCACCACTATCTGCAAATACGATCGTCATCGCCAATGCAGACGATCCCACCCTTTCTCATTTAGGCCAGCAATTACCCCAAAAAGTATTATATTTTGGCTTAAACGAACCAAAATATTATTTAGATGAAATCCCCCATGCAGTAGACTCCATTTACTGTCCCAGTTGCGGTCACTCCCTAGATTATCAAGGAGTTTACCTCTCCCATTTAGGCGATTACGATTGTCCTAAATGCGGTTTCTCGAAAAGTAAATTATCGATTAACGGTCAAGAATGGCCGCAAATTCTGATCGGACTTTACAATAAATACAATACTTTAGCGGCGGTATTGGTAGCGCAACAACTTGGCATTGACGAGCGGACTATTCGCGATACAATTGAAAATTTCAAAGCAGCTTTCGGACGTGCTGAAGAATTAACCGTTGACGGTAAGCGGGTGCGAATCTTGTTATCGAAAAATCCCGTAGGCATGAACGAAACCATCCGCACGGTAAACGAAATTAAGGGTGCTGGCGGTGCTTCTACCACGTTGATGGTGCTGAACGATCGCACGCCAGACGGTACGGATGTGTCCTGGATCTGGGATGTGGACACGGAAAAATTGGTAGCGTCGGGAGGCACGATCGTGGTGAGTGGCGATCGAGTTTACGATATGGCGCTGCGTCTACAATACAGCCAAAAAGAGCAAAATCAAGGCTGTAAACTGATTGTCAAAGAAGATTTACAACAAGCGATCGCCACTGCATTGGAACACACTCCAGTTGGCGAAACTCTCCATATTTTACCTACCTATTCTGCCATGCTCGAAGTCAGGGGATTGCTAACTGGGCGTCAAATACTCTAAGGTAAGGAACAATTTAAATGAAACGCTCATTGTTTTTCCACTTGTTGTTGGGAAGTATTGTTGGTTGCCAAAATCCCCACCTAGTATCAACAGACTCAATAGTTCAACAACCTACACCAGTTGCTAACAACAATCAAACAGAATCGAACGCCGAAAAACAACTCAGTTCCTCTCTCCGAAATTGCCAAATTTCTGCTTATGTAATCAACAAAGACCCCAAAGGTTTAAATGTGAGAAGCGCACCTAATCCCAATGCCTCAGTTGTCAAAAAATTACCCGCTAATAACGTTGCGATCGTTGTTGATGTAGTTGCTTCCCAGAATTATTGGGTACAAATTTCCAACGCTGTCGGAGATAACGGCAACATATTTAAAGGAAAAGGTTGGCTTTATACTCCATTATTAGGTACTAGTACGAGGGGTTACGGTACGAAAGGCGTTTCGCTTCATTCTAGCCCTAATAACAACAGTTCGGTATTAGGTACTATTCCACCCGAAACAGGTGTAAAACTAATAAGTTGTAGTGGAGAATGGGCGTATGTTAGCCATAACCAATTACAAGGATGGTTAGCAAAAACCGAGCAATGTCCCAATCCTTTAACAACTTGTCCCTGATCTTGAAGAGATGGGTAGAAAATGCCGATGACAAATAACCAATGACCAATGACAAATGACAAATAACAAAAGACAAATAACGATCGGCTGGTTGTATCCTACCTTGATGAGTACCTATGGCGATCGCGGAAACGCCATCTGCCTGCAACAAAGAGCGCAATGGCGAGGATACACTGTAGAAATATTACCCCTAGACTTGCAATCCACCGTCGCCGATATCCACAAAGCCGATATATTTGTCGGTGGCGGCGCACAAGATAGACAGCAAGAAATCGTCATGCGCGATTTGCGAGGCGCAAAAGCTGATGCAATCCGCGAGAAAATCGAAGCTGGTACACCGGGAGTTTTTACCTGTGGCGCACCCCAATTGCTAGGTCATTATTACGAACCTGCATTAGGACAAAAAATCGAAGGGTTGGGTTTGCTTGATTTCGTCAGCAAACATCCCGGTGTTGACGCGCGGCGTTGTATCGGGAATGTAGTGTTTGAAATCACCGCATCTCGGTTAGCAGAAGAATTAACCGCTATGTTAGGGAAACCGCCAATTATTATCGGATTTGAAAATCATGGCGGTAGAACTTATTTAGGCAAAGTAGAAGCACTGGGAAAAGTGTTAAGCGGTTACGGGAATAACGGTGAAGATGGGATGGAAGGCGCATTTTATCGAAATGCCATTGCCACCTATTCTCATGGCCCAGTTTTACCGAAAAATCCCTTTTTGGCAGATTGGTTAATCAAAACTGCTTTGACAGAGAAATATCAAAGCCCTGTATCCCTAGAACCTTTGGATGATAGTTTGGCATTGCAGGCGCGAGAAGCCATGTTTAAGCGGTTGGGAGTTAGCGAACCCGTGGCGGCTGGAAGTCGTTAGCTGAGGGAGTATTGGGAAATTCCGCGATCGCAAAATAGCAAAACCAGGGGATGCGGAAACCTTCCCCTTTTTTGTTATCTAAAATTTTTATATTTATTAAATTTCTTTTACGCCAAACCAGTGCTATCTTAAAATTAAAAATATTCCCTAACTTGAAAAGTAAATTGTAGGTTGGGTTGAGTGAAACGAAACCCAACATCACAAGCAAGTTATAAAACGGGTAAAACACATAGGCGTTACCCCTATAGAATATGAATCAAACATTTTTTAAATTATATTAAGTTATTAGTCTAAAAATAAGGGTAATCTAGGAAAACCAACATGAGCGATAACACACCAAGCAATACAACACAACTAGTAGATACTGAATTAAAATTTCCTAATTCCTGGCAACATTATGTAGAATTAGAAATTCAACTGCTTTCGGAAAAAGGAATAGATTACAGCCGACTGCGTGACCTCTTAGCGATCGGAAATTGGAAAGAAGCAGATCAAGAAACAAAATCGGTCATGCTAGAAGTTATCGGTAAAGAAAGTAATGGTTACTTACAATTAGAAGATATCGAAAAATTTCCCCATACAGACCTTCACACTATCGATCGACTTTGGCTAAAATACAGCCAAGGTCGGTTTGGCTTTTCCATCCAAAAACGCATTTGGCAAGAATTAGATCAAAATCTTCCAGTAGGTTATCCCGTCAAGTGTAAATTCGGTGAACGGGTGGGGTGGTATATTAAGGACGAATGGTTGATTTGGGAAGAACTAAGCTTTTCACTCACTGCACCTGAAGGACATTTACCTTCTTCTCCTTTAGGTGGGAATTGCTTAATATGCGATGGCTGTTGCGGTGTTCTCGCATCGAAACTTGCAGAATCAAATTTTTGAAGAAGAAGTCAGGAGTCAGAATTTAGAAGTCAGAATGAAATTGTCGTAGGCAAGCGGTATGCCATCTTCATCGATCGCCATACGGTTAAGATAAGCGATCTGTTAGGATGATAAGCGATCGCTCTGAAATTTTAACATTCACTCAAAATTCTCCAGATTCATCTACAAAAAACCAATCCTCATCCAACGCTTGTTCTAGAGAAATATAAGCATTTTCCGGAAGTGAGAATAACTGAGAAACAGACTTAACCGCTATAGGATATGCTTTGGTATACATTGCTTCCAGTTCAGGTTTTAAACTAGGACTATCTTCTAAACGATGTTGAATTTGAGCGCGAAAATTGACAATTTCAGCCGCCCAATGATTCCCGGAACGCTCTTTTTCAACTTCCCAATAGGATAATTTAAGCAGATGTTCTAATAAACGGGTTAAGAGACTTAATATAGCCCGTCTATCACTTTTTCCCATACTCTCTAATTCTTCTATTAAATTATCCCAATCAACCTCATTAAAATTACGTTCTCTTAATTGGTTGATCGTTTCTTTTATCCACTTTTGATAGTCTGAGATCGTCATTTTTATTTCCTTTTGCAGGCGACGACACTAAAATAATATACCTAATTTTAGCGCTTATCATCAATTTTCTGCTAGGTGCGCTCGCATTTTTAACTTGATAGCTGAAAACGCAGACATTATATTAAGCATAAATTTGTAATTGCAATCGTTAATATGGAATGAATCTAGGTTAGTTATGATTTTGCCCCAACCCGCTGATTTAAAGCTAATCTAAATATATTGACGAAAGCGCCAAAATTAGGGAGAGTAAAATCATGTCAGTTGAGGCGACAACAGAACCCATTCTGGAAACCCCAGATCCAGATATCGATCCGTGGGAACCTCCCATGCCGCCGACTGATTTAATATTTGATGATGGTGAACCATTGGAGAGTAACCGCCACCGGATTGCTATGAATGTATTGATCGGATCGTTGCACCACGCTTGGCGCGATCGCAACGACTTCTATACGGGTGGCAATATGTTCATTTATTTCAGCAGCACCCAAGCGCGTAATAAAGACTTTCGAGGGCCAGATTTTTTCGTGGTGCTAGACGTGGATGGCACTAAAGAACGACAAGGCTGGGTAATCTGGGAAGAAGAGGGACGCTACCCAGATGTCATTGTAGAACTAATGTCGTCTTCTACGGCTAAAGAAGACACTGGACGAAAAAAGGATATTTACGAACGGACGTTTAGAACTAGAGATTATTTTGTTTACGATCCTTTTAAACCTAACTCTCTACAAGGTTGGCAGTTAAATGCTAACCAGCGTTACGAACAATTATTACCAAATGAGCAAGGTTGGCTGTGGTGCGAGAGTTTAGGTTTTTGGTTGGGAACGTGGGAAGGAACAATACAGAGAGAAACGGCGATTTGGTTGCGATTTTACGATAATCCTGGCAATTTAGTTTTATTACCAGAAGAAGCCGCTCAACAACAAGCTGAAGTTGCTCAACAACAAGCTGAAGCAGAACGTCAACGTGCTGAACGTTTAGCCGCTAGATTAAGAGAATTAGGAGAAGATCCCAATAACTTGTAACACCATAAATAGGGGAGTGCCAATTTTTTGAATTTTGAATTTTGAATTTTTATTTCCGTCCGCCATTTCTCCCTACTCTACTTTCCTGCAAAGAATTACCAATTCCTTCTAAAACACCCCGTCCGATTAAACCGATTCCTCGACCGATTACCTGAGTTAAAACATAAACAACCCCGCTACCAACAAAAGCTACTAATGCACGCAGACGAGGTGAAACCGCATCTCTTGCTTCCAACGCTAAAGTAACTGCCAAACGCATACCAGAAAGTTTTTCTAGCTCTGAAGAACGAGACGCATAAATAGAAACTTTTCTGATTCCAGAACCATTTAAAATAAATAATACATATCGGCTTTCAAACATAGCTGTTGGTTCTTCCACATATCTTTCTAGCCGATATTTCCAAGATAAATTATTTCTAAATCGTTCGATTTCTCTAGTGGAAATCAATTGCCTATCGTAAAAATTTTGTTTAATTATTTCCACATCAGCAAAATGATTTAATAGCGGTTGCACGATCCCGTTACTAACTTGAATAATTAAATTTTGCAATAGTAGTTCCGATCGCGCGATCGCTTCTGTACTACCAGCTTGATAAAGAGCATTATCAATCGTTAGAGGAACTTCAAACAATAGATGAGCGAATAAATCGACTACTAGGGGAATTTTATCGAGAACATCTGCTTGGGCAAATGGTGCATCTTTTAGTAAAATATTGACGATTTCTAATTGTTGCTCCCCCACTTTCAAAGTATAATATCTGCCAAAAAAATCAGTAGTGGCAGATTGCCATAAATCCAGTAAGATAACAGAGCGTTTTTCGGCTAATTGCTCCGGCTGAACTTCCGAGAAGCGTAAATCATCGAATACACCTTCTAATTTACGCAAAACTAAAGAAAGTAGTTCTCGTTTCTTTTCTTCGCGAAAAATATCGATTTCTAAAGGAACGTTGGTCAAATTTTGCAGGCTGTATTGGAGATGAGCGAAAGTATTATCAAATAATTGCGATCGCCAACTAGCTTCTGTCAGTTCACCCTCTCCTCTGACTGGGGTAGAGCGAAGTTGGGAGTATGGTTGCTCCCTAGCAGTTTGTCCTCTGGGTGGTAAGTTAAGGGATGGGAAAAGACTTGGCTCCTCAATACGTGCTGGTACAGATGCGATCGCGGTTTCCCCCAGCAACTTTTTCACCAAGCCACGAGCGGCTTTTAGTTCTCGCTGCCGTCCCGCGACGATCGCGCGGTCGAGTACTGATAAGCGGGAATTTTGCAATTCGCGATCGACCTCAACCAAAGCCGCTTCAATTTGCCGTAGACCAGATAAACGTATATTATTTAACCAAGTTGGCAGTAAACCTGCTTGAGTTTCCGACTGCGAACGCTGGAGTTGGAACTCTGAACTTCGGACGACCGACTCCAGATCCCAAACAAACTCACCAGCACCTACCTGACGAATTGCATCCACCAATTGAGAAACCGCAGTACCTTTTCGGCAATAGCCCTCAACGCCGATTTGCCGTGCGGCTGCCAACCGAACCGGGTCTAACCAGGAAACCAGTAGCAAAATAGACAAATGGGGGTAGAGACTTTTGAATTGCTGACAAAGTTCTAGGGCTGTGGTTTCCCTCCCAGCCGAACGACCCAAGTCTAAGTCTAGAACTACTAAATCGACATCAAGGTTACCCATTTGGAGAATATCTCCAATCCCGGCACTGTTGTTTGCCTCTGCAACTACCTCTATGTCAGGAAAAGGTTCTAATACACCTCGCAGTCCCAAACAA
This sequence comes from Leptolyngbyaceae cyanobacterium, assembly GCA_036703985.1. Classification (GTDB taxonomy): domain Bacteria; phylum Cyanobacteriota; class Cyanobacteriia; order Cyanobacteriales; family Aerosakkonemataceae; genus DATNQN01. The sequence continues at coordinate 57,273 of DATNQN010000151.1, read as the reverse complement.
TAAATAGGGTCATCATTAACTAAAACAATCTTTAGAGGGCTCTCCGGCAAAGCCGGACGTGGTGGAACCAGATCGCTCATAAGGATTTCGTGCAGATAGATCGAATAAATTCTCTATTAAGTCGATCGTGCGAGATCTTCTCATTATAACCAGGCAAAATCATATATTTAGATTAATAGTTCTCGGATCGGTAATGAAAAATCAAACTACTCACCAAACTTGGCAAACCTTTTTCATTCTAAATTTCAGCACCGTCAATCAAAAACATGACTCATAATGACCTTAGGGAGCCGTTTCTCCATTTGCTGTAGAGGTTAGATGAGCTTAAGCATTCGGCAGTGGCTAGCAGAGCATAACATTGCAATTACTCAGCTACAAACCCCAGGAGCCCAAACCGCAGGTGTTGCCTTCCGCATCGTACAAGATATGGAAGTCAAAAGCCTTGCACCTTTTGATATAAGCCCTTTCGCAGAGCTTCTAGAATTACCCTTAACCATCCTTTGGCAAGACATTGACCCAATTTGTCGTTTGAGTGCCGAACTGCTGCGAACGTGGAGTCGCAAAAAGCCTCTCAAGCGGAATGAAGGTACGTGGCTAGCCTTTCAAATTGCTTATCTGAGAGCTTTGCAGAAAATTTTAGAGCAAGAATTCCAACTCCAAAGAGTGTGGTTAACGCGGGCTAACGTACCCATTGAAACTACGACTGAGGAAAGTAGGTCGCTAACCCTTCTCGATCCTCAGTTGCAAGCACTGCTGAAAACCATGCGCCCCGGTAGACTCAGCGACACTCAAGCAGAACAGGCGTTGTCGATGATGGGCGAGTCTTTGTTGGTGGGGCAGATGAATAATTTAGCGATCGCGTGGTTCGTCAGTAACGGTTTAGAAGAGACTGCCGCTAAATTAGTCGTGCAACGTCTCGTTAATGGCTTACCCGGTTACTTGTTAGCTGTAATTGCCGAAAACCCCTTAGCTTTAGCACAACTGCAAAGATTTGTCCGATTGGGGAATTTAGCTAACAATCCTTTGGCCAATCAAATATTAACCGACGATGAAACCATCTCCATCGATGCGGAAAAAGAATTTGCGGCCTTAGGAGTCCCTACTACCACGCCTAGTTTAATCGACCTAGAACGAGAACTCTACCGAGCAACGCTTCTCGAAAACCTCTGCGAACCATTGTTGGGAGAACTTTACGCCCTCAAAGATTTGTTCGTTCCCCTCAAAGCCGTACATCTGGAAGAGCAAGAATACAGACAACTACCCCAGTGGGACAGAAATTCTTCGTTTCCCACTGCACCCCTTCAACCTTTTACTCCCTCAACTTCGCAGCCACCAGTCGATTTAATCGAATGGGCGACCAGCCAGTTGTCGGATTTAGAAACCGTAGCGATTATCGAAGGGGCAGCGGGTCAAGGTAAAACTAGTTTTTGTCAAATTTGGGCGGCCAAAATCGCCCAAGAAACTTATCCTACCTGGATGCCCGTGTTGATTCGGCTGCGCGATGTCACTCTAGGCAAAACCCTCGAACAAACCCTCGATTCTGCTTTAAAAGTCGCTAAATTTAGTTGCGCTGATGGTTGGCTAGAGCCTTTAAATCCTCCTTGTTTGTTAATTTTGGACGGCTTGGATGAATTATCTCGCTTTCCGGGGATCGAACGGCAAGTTTCTGCTTTTTTAGAACAGGTGCGACAGTTTCAACTCAAATATTCCGGTACATCCGGTCGCCCTCGCCATAAAATTTTCCTGACTTGTCGTTATGGAACTCTCAACAGTTTGGCTCACAGTCTACCCGTATCGTTCCGGAGGGTACTCATTCAACCATTCGAGCAGGAGCAACTGAAACAATGGTTTAAGTTTTGGGCAAAATTACAACCAAAATCGACTGCCCAAGCTTACTTTAACTTTTTAAAACAAAGCGGAGTTTTTCGTCAGTTACCAGAGATCAAAGATGTTGCAGAACTCGTTCACCAACCCCTATCGCTGTTGTTATTAGGTTTGTTGTATCGAGACGGAAGGCTGGATGAAAGTATCTTTACTTTGCGCGGTTCCCAGGTCAAGTTTGAAGTTTACGATCGACTTTGCCGTTGGTTGTTGGGGCAATCACCGGATGGTATGCCTGTAGGTAATCGGGTTTCTTTGTTCATGCGGGAAGGAATGGCCAATAGCAGCCGGACTGCCGAAGCAATCTCCAATATGCTGCAAGGTCGTTCCCCGGAAGTAGTCCGCGCCCAAATGCAAGCAGCTGCCCTAACTCTGCTGCAAAGCGGTCGTCAATCTTGTTCCGGTCAGATTATTTCCGACCTTTTAATTGAACAGAAAGAAGATGTTCGCCCGGTCGATCCCAGAACTATTTTACCTGCCCTTTATTTCCAGTTCTCCCCATCGAGTAAAGTAGGAGAAAAAAGCGGTTTAGCTTCTTCTTTTGTTTCTTCTTCGCTTTCCTCTTACTGCCCGAGTATCTGTTTTTCTCATCCAAAATTGGGAGAATATCTTTGTGGGGAAGGAATAGCGCAAGTGCTGAAATCTCTCACTCGCAAAGTAGCAGACAGTTATGGAGAAGTCACTTTTGCGATCGATTCCCCTACTGCGGTTGCCGAACAATTATATAAGTTGTTAGGATATGGCATCCTTTCGGCGGAAATTCAACAATTAGCGATCGAACGTCTGCGGCGCGAAGAATCTCGCGATCGCGCTTCATTTTCTTTTGCAGCTTTGCTACCGCGCTTGTATAGTTTCTATCGCGCTTATTGTCGCAGTAGGTGGTTGGATGAGGGGGTAACTCACGCTACTCGCGCTTATTTCCAATCTCTAGGCAATCCGGTAAATGTTTTGCAAGTCGAAGCCGCAGTTGGTTTAAATATTTTTCTGCTGCTTTCTGCTGGTTATCAAGTAGTGCAAATGCCGTTTTCTCCTTGTGGAGATCCGAATAATCCTGAAGATTTCGATCCGGATCGATTCCTGAGTTCGATCGGACGCACTGCTGTTTTATCACCGGATATTTTCTGGCAGCGATCGCAAACGAACTTGATGTTATTGAATTTAACTAAAGCTTGTTTAAATTATGCTATGCTGCCGGGAGTAAATTTCTGGAAAACCAATTTTTTTGGGGCGGATCTGATCGGGGCTAATTTAGCCGGCTCGAATCTCCAAGAAGCTAATTTGTCTTGGTCAAACCTCACTAATGCTAATCTATCCAACGCTAATCTTTCTGCTGCTAATCTAGAAGGTGCTAATCTTTCTGGGGCGAATTTACTAGGGGCTAATCTTCATCTGTGCAGCTTTACGAATGCTTGTTTATTTGAAGCTCAACTAGACGATCTGACCAGAGATTTAGCCGAAAAAGGCGGTGCTTTATTTTCTTGGAAACAGTATAGGGCTTGTCAGCAAGCTCTGGCTAGCTTGTCAAGTGTAAATCGCCCCTCGCCTATGATTAGTAGTGATAAAAATGCTAGCGTCCCAGAAGCTGATGCTACGATTCTCTTGATCGAACGGGAAGGAGCATCAACAACTGCTTACGATGGGAATGAAGACGATCGCAATAATGATGAAACGATGTTTATTTGACACTGTGATTTGATAATTAAGGATTAGGAGAGAAAAACATGGGTAATTCTTAATTTTGAGTTCCGACTCCTGATTCCTAAAAACACTTCTTTTTCCCGTGCTAAGTTGCTAGTCTTCAGAGTCTCACAGAACGAAAGAGTGTTGGCTTGAACTTGCTCGCATTTGCGCTCTAGCCAAGTATATTCGCTCTCATCCCCATTGGATTGGGTAAAATTAATGGAGCAAGTTCGCGCTAGAGGCGGTCAGCATTTGGTGCTTCGCTCCTACGAGCTTTCGATTTTAAATTTTAGGTTTGGAAAGGATGAAGAATAAATAAATTTTCTTTAAGTATTTAAAATCGATCGCATTTTGGTTTGACACGGGTATTAGGTTAACAGATAATTAAGTAAGGTCGAGCGACCGAATATCACTTTGTTAAAATCGAAGTAACATAAAAATAATCTATCATGAATCATTTTTTAAAATTCAGGGTTAATGCGCCTAAGGTTGTTCACGAAACAATAGATGGTGAAGTCGTACTAGTTAATTTGGAAAAGGGAGATTATTTTAGTTTAGTGAAAGCTGGAGCCGATATTTGGAATGGCCTGACAAGAGGACTTTCTAGAGGCGAGGTTGGATTGAAAATAATTCAGCGCTACGAAGGCGATCGCGAAACAATAGAGAAGACTGTCAACGATTTTATCGAACAATTACAAAAGGAAGAACTGATTGTTGTTGACACGGGAAATGAGATAAGTAACAACAATATATCTAGCGCTCAAACCCAAGCAATTCCTAACGCAGAAAAATTACCTTTTGAGCCGCCAAGCTTGCAAAAATACACGGATATGGAAGAATTGCTGGCTTTAGATCCGATCCATGAAGTTGACGAGCAAATGGGTTGGCCTAGTGCCAAGATTAAAGATTAATTCTTGAGATGATGGGAGGTACTATCCTCCCAAATTTTTTAACAACTAGTGCTTTGCAGAAAATAAAATTAGCAAGTCTGTGAGGATTCCAAATACTTTGGGAAATTCAGATAATTTAAGCGAAACTGAGCAGAGAAACCCTCTCGATTTTTTCAACAATGTTTATGAATTATATGAAAAAGCCGAAGTTTCGGCGGGGGGTTGTATTGACCGTTTTTATTGTATAGCTGGGTTTAAAATTCGGTTGCGTTTTGCTGGTGCCGCCTTAATTCCGTACATGACTCCGGCTTTAGCACACTTAGAAACAGAACCATTTTCAGATCCAGCACTTACAGTTTGTTTGTGGGATAGCGCCTCGACAAATACGGTAATGCCACCTCCACCTTGGCAGAGAAACGATTATCATCCCAAACGCGGAGAAATTAAGGGTTTCAATACCGATCGCATTCATACCAGTTTCCAATGGGGTGCGTATGCGTTAAGTCTTTTAGATCGCGATCGCAATTTAGGCATCTATTGGGTTGATAGTATAAAACAAATTCCTTATTGGGAAACAGGTGCTTGTCTGCGAACTATTTTTCACATCTGGATGAGTCAGCACCAAATTCAATTAGTTCATGCAGGTGCAGTAGGTTTGCCGAGTGGTGGCGTGTTGCTAGTTGGTAAAGGAGGATCGGGAAAATCGACTACTGCTTTAGCTTGTTTGAATTCAGAATTTTTCTATGCTAGTGATGATTATAGTTTAATCACTGCCGAACCAAAACCCACCGCTTTTAGTATTTACAGTACAGGCAAAAAAAATGCCGATGATATCGAAAGATTACCGTTTTTGGCGGCAGCAATTAGCAATCGCGATCGCTTAGACTCCGAAAAAGCCGTTTATTTTTTAAACGACTATTTTCCTAATAAAATTATATCGACTTTCCCTCTTCGCGCCCTTCTAATTCCCCGCATTACCGGAAAACCGAATACCACATTAACACCCACATCCACAGCTACCGGATTGGCAGCATTGGTTCCGAGTACCATCATGCAGTTGTCTGGCGCGGGAAAGGAAGCGTGTGAAATTATGACGAACGTAGTAAATCAATTACAGTGTTATTATCTAGAACTCGGTACGGATATAGAGCAAATCCCGCAGGTGATTTTCGAGTTTCTTTCTCAAAACAAATGAAGCAGGCATAAAAATGCAAAATTCTCCGTTAGTTAGTGTCATCATACCCGTTTATAATTGCGATCGCTATCTAGCAGAAGCGATCGAAAGCGTACTCAATCAAACTTATCAACCAATTGAAACTATTATAGTAAACGATGGTTCAACCGATCGCAGTGCAGAGATAGCTCAAAAATTTTCTGCATCTGTCAGATATTATTACCAACCTCAAAGCGGTGCAGGTGCGGCGAGAAATTACGGTACAGATGTAGCGCAAGGAAATTTTTTCGCCTTTCTTGATGCTGATGACTTTTGGGTACAGGATAAATTAATCCGGCAAATGCAAGTATTGGAAAATGAACCAGAAATTGATATGGTTTTCGGACATATTCAACAGTTTCACAGTCCAGAATTGGATGAAACAGTTAAAAATAAGATCCACTGTCCGCCTGGATTAATGGCAGGATACCATCCGGGAACTATGTTAGTCAAAAGGGAAACTTTTGAGCGAGTAGGAAAATTTGAAACTCACTTGCAAATGGGAGAATTCATCAGTTGGTATTCACTGGCAACTGACTTAGGAATTCGGGCAAAAATGTTACCAGAATTGTTGATGTGGCGGCGTTTACATGAAACAAATCTAGGGATTCGTCAGCGTGAATCGCGGACAGATTACGTGCGTCTGATTAAAGCCTCATTGGATAGGCGACGTGCGAAGAATTAGGATATTTTCAATTTATATAGCTGCTCACAAAGGAGAATAATAAAGAAATGAATGAGCCAGCAAATTTACCTAAAAAGAAATTTGTTATTTTTGCCCAAATAAGAACAGGTAGTAATTTACTTAGAAATTTGTTTAATTCCCATCCAGAAATTTATTGTGAGGGAGAAATATTTTGGGATGCTTCAAACAAAATAATTAAAAAAGTTACTTATCCCTATCTTTACTTAAATGGGAGAAGTATAAATATAAGTCACAAAAAAATGAAAAAATATTACGGTTGTAATATAAAGATAAATCAAATTATGCGATATTCTGACTACACTTCTTTTTTAGACACTTTATATCAAAAAAGGTGGGAAATAGTTTATATTAATCGATTAAATATTGTGAGACAGGCTATTTCAGAATTAATAGCTGTAAATAGAGATATATGGATTGTCGATCGAGAACGAGAATATTCCATTAATAAAACTTACATTAATTGTCAGCAACTCATGAAAAGGATAAAATTAAACAAGCATAATTACGATGAAGAGCAGAAAGTGTTAAAAGATGTACCTCATTTAAGAATTGTTTATGAAAATGAACTTTTGAATTCTGATAAACATCAAGACACCCTAGATAAAATATTTAATTATTTAGGAATTAACTCTGTACCAGTAAAAACAAAGCTGGTTAAAACCTCTGCTGAAAACCTGTCAGATTTGATTGAAAACTATGAAGAAGTTATAGAAACTATATCAAAAACTGAGTATAAAGATTTTTTGAATTATTCTTAAATACTCTTTTTTATCACTTTATCAAATAATTTATTAGGATGATGGAAATAACAGAAAATAACGCCGTAGCAGAAGTTCGTTTTAAGTTAGCTAAAGCTTGGCAATTGAAGGGGAAGGTAGAAATAGCGATCGCAGGTTACAAAAAAGTCTTAAATCTGCAACCTTCTCACACCCAAGCATCTCTCAAACTTGGCAGTTTACTCGTAGAAAAAGGAGATTTAGAGGCAGCGATCGCAGTTTATTGTCAAGCACTTGAATTAAACTCTAATGATTCTGAGCTACACAAAAATTTCAGCGATACCTTGATTAAAAAATCCGGGTTTGAGGCGGCTTTAAATTATTATCAACTAAGTCGAATAGATCAAAATAATTTAACCCTAAAAACCGATGACATCTTATGCTGTACGGTTGTCAGAAACGAATCATTACGTTTACCTTATTTTCTATCTTATTACAGAGAAAAAGGAATTAATAAGTTTATTTTTGTAGATAATGGTTCAACTGATGGAACTCAATCCTATTTGCTAAGTCAACCAGATGTGTATCTATGGCATAGCGATCTCTCATTTAATCGAGCTAACTTTGGTTCTGCTTGGTTTGAAGTTTTGTTAAAAAAGTATGGGATAGACCATTGGTGTTTAATTGTCGATGCAGATGAACTTCTCTACTATCCAGATTGCGAAACTAAAAGTATTCGCCAGCTTTGTCAACAATTAGAGCGGAAGCAAAAAAAAGCTTTTAATACCGTGCTTCTGGATATGTATTCAGATAAACCTGTTAATGAAACGATCTATATTCAAGGACAAGATTTTCTAGAAGTATGCCCTTATTTTGATAAAAAATTTTACCATAACAAATACGAGCAAGCCGGATTATACGGAAATCAAACGGTGTATTTTGGTGGAGTTAGAGAAAGAGTTTTTGGCAAAGAAGGAGATTACTATTTAAGTAAAGTGCCGCTAATTAAGTATAGCTTAGAGCGCGTTTTAGCGGGTGGTCAACATTTCACCAATTGTTCCCAAGCTGAAATTGCTTTAGAAACTGGTTGCTTGCTGCATTTCAAATATTTCTCGTCGTTTCTGGATTATGTGGAGGGAGAAATCACGAGAAAAGAGCATTACGGTAATGGGATGCAGTATGCTGAATATGCCAAAAGTTTGACTGAAAATCAGGCTCTAACTTTATACGATCGCGATTGTTCCATCAAGCTAAAAAACAGCCAACAATTAGTAGAGTTAGGAATAATGCAGACTGAGGAAATTCAGCCTGATTTTCCTAAAATTTATCCAATTCCGGCGAATACTCACAGACCATTTTGGTCGGTGGCGATTACCGTTTACAATCGCTTGCAGCATATTGAAAAAGCTTTGAGAAGCGTGATCGAACAAGCTGCTAGTCCTGAAGAAATGCAAATTGAAGTAATTAACGATGGCGCAGAAGAATCAATTCAGGATCGAATTGAAGCGATCGTTAAATCTGTAGCTGGCGATCGGGCCTACTTTTACAAACACCCTAAAAATGTCGGTCATCCCCATATCTTTAATATCTGTATCGAACGATCGCAAGGTCAATGGATTCATATTTTACATGATGATGATTGGGTCGAACCTGGATTTTATAATTCATTAAAAGCAGGTATTGAAAAAGCTCCTAATGTTGGTGCGGCTTTTTGTCGTCAACTCTACACCGATAATACAGGAAATCCCCGCCTTTCTCCCTTAGAACGGGAAACACCTGGAATCATTGAAAACTGGTTAGAAAAAATTGCTATTTGGTGTCGGGTGCAGTTTTCTTCGATGGTTGTTCGTCGAGATGTTTACGAACAATTAGGAGGATTTTGTCCCCAAGCTAAATCTGCATTTGATTGGGAAATGTGGAAGCGCATCGCCGTTTCTTATCCAATTTGGTACGAACCAAAAACTCAAGTTTGTTTTAATAAAGATGCGACTACAGAAACTTCTCAATTGCTGAAATCTGGAGGCCAAATTGCCGATACTCGCAGAACAATTGAAATTTCACGACAATATTTACCCAGTGATGTCGCTGACGAGCTATCCTACAAAGCTTTGCAATACTATGCCGAATATGCTCTCCATCTCGCGCAACAGCAATTAAATCGATCGGAACATAAAGAAGCGATCGCAAATATTTTAGAAGGATTAAAATGCTCTCCCACACCCGCAGTTGAAGCAGCGTTAATTTCCCTATACCGACAGCAGGAGAATCGTTGATGGCAGAAATATTAACATTGGCACAATCCGAAGCAGAAAATAACCAAAATAAACTTGGGCATATTCTCCTTTATACAGACTGTCCAGGTATCTATGGTGCTTCCCAATGGAATCACTCGCTGATAATGAAACTGGTAGATTTAGGTTATGATGTTAGCTGCGCTCAGTGTCAAGCTTCTCATCATCTGATCGAGCAAAGAAACCAACGAGGAATTCAACATTTTTGGCTTAATGATGACAATCTTTATCTCCCCAGTACACCAGCACGCGCTTTTTCAAATACATCGGAATTTCAAACGATTTTTGCATTAGCAAAACCGGATTTGATCGTTTTTAGTGATGGTTGTCCAGTCTCCAACATCGTTGCTAAAAAAGTGGCGATCCAGATGGAAATTCCTTACATAATTCTCATTCATGCTGTAACTCATTCTTGGGTCAAAAAATTTGTAGCTTACTTACATTACTTACCTGATATTTATCAGCAAGCACGAGGAATTTTTACGGTTTCTCAGGAGAATTTAGATTTACTGCATCAAAAGTTCAAGTTACCAGAAAATTTAGGTCGAGTTATCTATAATGGAAGACCCGCACAGTATTTTAATCCACCCAATCTAGAGGTACGCGATCGCCTACGTCAACAGTTTAGTATACCCCATGATGCTGTAGTTTGTTTTACCGCCGCTCGTATGGATATCTCGAAAGGTTATCAATATCAAATTAAGGCGATCGAGCAACTTAAACAACGCAAAATTTGGTCGCAACTTTACTTTATTTGGGCAGGTACGGGTAATTTATCAATTCAATTGCAAACTGTAGCAGCCGAACTAGGAATCAGCGATCGGATCAAATTTGTCGGAGAACGTGCAGATATTCCCGATTTGTTAGATGCTGCCGATATCTTTATTTTACCCTCACAATTTGAGGGAATGCCGTTAGCAATTATGGAAGCAATGGCGAAGGGAAAACCTGCGATCGCCAGTGCGGTTAGTGGCATTCCCGAACAGTTGGGAAATACCGGAAAATTATTAAGCGATCCTAAACTAGATCCAGAAGCAACAATTCGAGAATTAGCAATTGCAATAGAAACCTTAGCTGCGGATGCAGAATTACGCTATTCTATAGGACAAGCTGGCAAAATTCGCGCCGAAAAAATGTTTAGAGAAGAACGAATGCTGGAAGAATATGTTGTAATTATTAAACGCGCTTTGATAATAAATTAACATGAAAGTTAGAGGAAAACTATGCAATCTTACGCACAAACTAACATCCAACTTTTAAATCAGCTACAACGTGAGGGTTACTCCAAAGAAGACCTTATTAGCATTAGCAATACTTACGATTTGGCAATGAAACTGTTTACAGGTTGCTATCGACCCTCTGGCAAAACTTTTATTGCTCATGTCGTAGGTACAGCTAGTATTCTAGCTTCACTTCACGTTTCTGCAAAAATAGTAGCTGCGGGTCTGATCCATTCTATATATGCTCACGGTGATTTTGGCAGTTGGGGAAAGGGCATCTCGAATGCCAAGCGCAAACAAGTAAGGTCTGTTGTAGGTGAAGAAATTGAAGAGTATGTATGCAGATATGCAGCCTGGAAATGGAATGCACAAAATATTCTAGCCATTCGCGATCGCCTTGACAAACTCGATCGGATCGATCGCGATGTTCTTTTAATTCGCCTAGCCGATCAACTAGAAGATAACCTAGACTTGAGTATTATATATTGCCCGAATTGCAAGAGTCGTCAGAAATTCTTTCAAGAGATGGGTTCTATTATGATAGAAATGAGTCAAAAAATTGGCTTCCCCACTTTGGCTGCTGAACTAGAAGCAGCATTTCAAGAAACTCTTTTAGCTAAAACTCATCGAGAACTCAGCAAACAAGGCAAAGAAGAATATTCGTTCTCGATCGCACCTAAGTCTTATCGTCGCAAATTATCAGTGGCGGTTTATCAGCAATTTACTCTTAGTCTGAATTATTTTCGCTCAACTCTGCTGCGCGTCAATCGTAAATTGCGTTCATTATATCATTTCTAAGATTTCGCTAATGAACTTAAAAAATCGGTTAAATAACATCAAAACTCGCTTCAAAGCAGCATTTAAAGCCTTCCTCAATCCGGCTCCTACTCTCAAGCCAAAAGTGATTGTCAAAACAGTAGAGCCTTCAATAGTTTTAGATAATCAGCTTTTAGCTGGCAAAAACATCCTGATTACTGGAGCCGCAAAAAATATTGGCAGAAGTATCGCTATTGAAATGGCAAAACAAGGCGCAAATATTTTTTTCACCGATATCCTAGAAGAAGGAATATTAAACTTAAAAAAAGAATTAAATACTTATCCTGTTAAGTTTAGAGGCTTTGTATCTGACATATCTAAACCTGAAGATATTGATTCTTTGTTTGCTAGTCTGTCCGAAAATAAAATTATAATTGATATTCTGATCGATAATGTAGGTATTCAATTTGAAACTATTGGTATAAATAATTTGGATTTAGCAGAATGGCAAAAAACCTTTCAAACTAATATATTTGGCCCGCTCTACCTTACCAAACTTATTTCCCAAATGATGGTGGCTAATTCTATTAGTGGTTCTATTATTTTTATTACATCAATACACCAAGAAATAATTGCCCGTTGGCCTAGTTATAGTTCTTCAAAAGCAGCGTTAGGTATGATCATCAAAGAATTAGCAGTAGACTTAGCTCCCTATGGGATAAGAGTAAATGGAATCGCTCCCGGTTGGGTTGAAGAAGACGAGCAAGGAAACCCTTACCGTCAAGAACATACCATGTTGTACGAAAGTTCGATTAATCCTTGTTATATTGGCAGAGCAGCCGTTTATTTGGCTTCAGATTATTTTTCAAAATTCACCACAGGAACGGTTCTTAAAATTGATGGAGGAACAACATTATATAATCATCGCGTTGCTCAAGATCCACCTTGATAGCAGACTTTTCACTATATTTTAATACTAAAAATAAAAATTACTATGAGAAAAATTCGTTACGCTGTAATTGGAACCAAAGGTATTGGTGTACTTCACTCTTACTTAGCCAAAAAACACGAAAATGTCGAGTTAGTTGCTCTGGTCGATATTGATGAAACGGCAGTCAAAGAACAGGCAAACAAACATCGCGTGCGGTGGTTTACAGATTACCGTGACTTACTGGACGCTGGAATTGTTGATGCAGTTTCGATCGCAACTCCCCACCATCTTCATAGCGAAATTGGTTTAGCCTGCTTGAAGGCAGGAGTTCATATTTTTATGGAAAAACCATTTGCTAACCGCGTCTCAGAAGCTGACGCGATGATTGCAGCAGCAAAGGTCAACAACCTAAAAATTGGTGTTGCTCATCAATATCGTACCTATCGAAGTCCTCAGAAAATCAAGCATTTGATTGAAGAGGGAGCAATTGGTAAAATTTCGCGCATACTTTGGTCATGGGTTGAATTTCGTCCAGAAAGCTATTATCGCGATCGTTGGCACTCTACTTGGCAACATTCAGGTGGTGGCGTGCTGATGAATCAAGCCAGTCACGACCTAGATTTGATTTGCTGGCTAATTGGTAAACCCAAACAAGTTTCTGCGCTGATTGGTAATCAACTTCACAAAGCAGAAATTGAAGATATCGTCTGCGCGAATGTCCTGTTTGAAAATGGTGCTTTTGGTTCGCTCCAACTTACTATTAATCAACCTAGAGGTTATAGCATTCGTCAAATAGCTGGAGATAAAGGAATAGTTGTCGTTCAGGATGTTCAAAGTTTAACTAGCGATCGCTACGATCGTATTTTGCTGGGGACTTATGAAGATCGACTTTCCAAAATGGCGATCGATCTGGGAGGAAATCACGATCAGCCAAAAACAAAGTGGCAAACTCTAGATATTAAAAAAGATCCTAATTTGGAAAATTTGATTCGCCAATGGGATCGTCAAGCTTCCCAAAAATTAAAAGAAATAAAATTACTGAAATATCCAAGTTTATTACAGCGATTGGGTTTGTTAAAGAAAGAAGACCCTCCCCATCATTTAATTTTAATGGACAGCTTTATCGATGCCATCCTCAATGGAGGAGAGCCTATAGTAAATGGAGAAAATACCTTGCCTACTATTGAATTGATTAACGCGATTATACTTTCTGCACTCCGAAACAAAACAGTAGATTTTCCAATCGATCGAGAAGAGTATGATAGCCTGTTTGAAGAATTAAGTAGCCGCGCGATCGAAGTCCCGATATTTCGTTAATTTAAATAGAAAGGTGAAAATGGCACAAAAATCAAGTCAAACTTATTTGAAAGCTCGAATTTCAAATATTAAGCATCGAATTAAACGAGTGATGCAGAGGCTGGAAAAAAGAATCGATCGCATAAAGTTACAGTTTAATACAGGTTCCTTAGAAGCCAAATCTCCAGCATTTAAAACCCTCTTTCCTAAAAAAGTAAAGATCGATCGCGTGGCTACCGGATTTGAGTTTACTGAAGGGCCAATTTGGTTTGCCGAAGAAAAGTATCTCCTCTTTAGCGATATTCCTGCCAACAAAATTTTGAAACTGACTACTGATGTTCAAGTAAAAATATTCAGAAAACCTAGTAATCATTCCAACGGTTTAACTAGAGATAAACAAGGAAGATTAATTGCTTGCGAACACGGTACGCGCCGAGTTACCCGCACCGAAACAGACGGTTCAATTACCATCTTAGCCGATAAATTCCAAGGCAAAAACCTCAATAGTCCCAATGATGTTGTAGTCAAAAGTGACGGCGCTATTTATTTTACCGATCCTCCTTATGGCATTAAACCCGAACAGCAAGAACAACCAATCCAAGGAGTTTATCGCCTTTCCCCTGATGGGAATCAAATTATGATCGTAGCCGATGATTTTGATAAACCAAATGGTTTGGCATTTTCACCTGATGAAAAGCAGCTTTATATTGATGATTCAGAACGCCGTCATATCCGAATTTTTGATGTTAAAACAGATGGTACGCTTGCTAATGGTCGGATTTTTTACGATATGAACATCAAAAAACCAGGTTCACCGGATGGGATGAAAGTAGACGTGCAGGGACACATATACTGTACGGGTGCAGGCGGCGTGTGGGTATTCGATCGCGAAGGCAATCATTTAGGAACAATTGTGACTCCCGAACAACCAGCAAATTGTGCTTGGGGAGATGAAGATTGGCAAAGTCTTTATATCACCGCTCGCACTTCAGTATACAAAATTAGAGTAAATATTCCCGGCCTCAGCCTTGCTTGATAAGTAACGCTTCTATCCTTCCGCCCGATTTTTTACTGCCAGGTAAGAGAGGTATGTCAAACGACGACCATAATTAATTTTATCCTGTAAACGTTCCCTTATTGCAAAAGGGAAGAAGAATAATTTTTGCACTTTGTCGATCGTGCTGTCAGAACTATCAAAAAGCCATCGCCGTAGTTTGTCTGCAAGTAGTTTTATCAACCAATCTCCTTGCAATCTTTGTTCTATTTCTGCTGATAGTTTTGCATCCAAAATATCTTTGGCTAAGAGGAGACTAACTAACAGCATTCGTTCGCTGCCTAAACTTTTAGCTTGCTTGATGATCCGTCCCCAATCTAACTGTTGATGAGAGCGAATTAATTCAGCAATATCGCAGAGTTGAGAAAGCTTTTGCTCCTGCTCCCAAGAGTCTTTTGCTATCTGCAAGGCAAGAATAATCAATAAGTCTTCCGTGGAAATAGTATTTACTGTTGTACCGATAATAGATACAAGCTCAAGACGTTGCCACAATTCCTCAAAATCGAGTGAAAGAGGGAAGTATTTTGGTGCTATTCTTTGATGGAGGTCTACATTAACTTTATTTTTATTATTTATCCAACTTTCTTCCCACTCAAATTTTAAATCTGGGTGATATCCTTGAGAAATCAGTAGTTCTTTTGCTCTGGAAAAGTCCTGCGGCTGAATTAAAATATCTAAATCTCCGAACTGCCTGAGCGATAGGTTGCCATAAATGGCAGCAGTCAAGGCTGCTCCTTTGTAGGTGATGGCGGGAATTTGATGCTTTTCAAATAAATTTAGGAGTTTTAACAATTCTTTAGTCAGGGACATATTTCGGAGAGCATTGGCGCGGTAATCGTTGCGAAGGCGATCGAGAATTGGCTGTGGAACTGCTTGTGGACAAATGCTGGAAAGATTGTGGTATAAAAGTGGCTTTGTGGCGTGTTGAGATGCTATTTCTATTAAATATGTCCAGTCAATGTTTCCCTGGAGAATGGTTTTGATTCTCTCTGCGATTGCAGTGTCTATGCTAGTTCTGGCACAACATATAAGTAGCTCGATTTCCGGGCGCGATTCTTTAACTTTGATTTCCTTAGCCTTTACTTTTTGAATCATTTATACACCTTATGAATTCTAAAAACGCTCGAAAATTTGAGTGGCTTACTTCCGAGCATGAATTGCTTTTACGGGCTGCCTTTCAGGAGGGAAAAGATGCGACTGATGCTTGGCACCAATGGAAAACCACTGTCGATATTGAGGAACTCGATCCAGAATCTTATCGGTTGCTGCCATTACTGTATCGCAATTTATCTGCTCATGGTGTTGAAGATTCTGAGATGGTAAGACTTAAGGGTGTCTACCGTCGTAGATGGTATGAAAATCAACTTTTAGTTTCTAAATTAACCGCACTTCTGCGTTCTTTTCAAGATGCTGGGATTGAGGCAATAATTCTTAAAGATGTTGCTTTGCTTTTACATTATTACCAAGATGATGGACTTCGTGCTATAGATAGTTTGGATATATTTGTGCGTTGGGCAGATGGAGATGCAGCGATCGGTTTATTGAATAAGTTGGGCTGGAAATTAAAAGAAAAAGTACCAGATAAAGTTCTATCTAAGTTGTCTGTAATTAGTTTTGTAGATGAATCTGGTAAAACACTTAATCTTTACAGGCATATATATTGGTATCCTTTGCCAGCAAATACTGATTTTGGAGCGGGAGTAATAGTAACGCCAATTAAAGATTTATCAAGTTATATTTTCAACCCAACTTATCAGTTATTACAGCTTTGTCAGCAGGGAACGATATGGCATTTAGTTCCACCAATTCGCTTGGTGGCTGACGGGATGATAATTATTAATTCATTTGCCGATTCAATCGATTGGGATTTCCTAGTAATGGAGGCAGAAAAGAATCGATTTATTTTGCCGTTAAAAAAGGCGATCGCGATTTTATCTGAGTTACTATTAGTACCTATTCCCGATCCAATTATCGCAAAAGTTCGAGATTTGAAACCTTCAGCTTTTGAACTTCTGGAGTATCAAGTAAGCGCCGGAGAACCTCTGCCTGTCATCAAAACTTTTATTATGAGATATTCTCAATATTTGAAGTCTGTTCAAAGTAGTGGGTTGAAATTTAAGATGATGGGGTTTCCCAGGTATTTACAAGATGTTTGGGGGCTGGACAATTTATGGTCAGTTCCATTTCTAGTTACTCTTAAAGGTATAAAAAGGATAAAAAGCGATATTTTTAAGTGACTTTAATAGTTTCTTTCGACGAAGGAGGTACGCGGACGTTTTTCGCACTGAGAAAGAGAGGGAGAAGGAAGAGATGGGGAAAAAAACTATTCTAGAATCAGCCATTTCCCCTTTTTACCGAGCCCTTAGTCCCTTTTTCGATAACCGAAGAAATTAATACTATATTCGGTAATTTTTACTCCGGTTTGTTGTTCGACTTGCTGGAGTAATTCTGGGGGTAGTTCGATGTGAACGTCTAAAATTTGATTGGTATCCAAGCAGTTGACGTGGCTGTGAGAGTCGCTGATGTTACCGTACAAACGACCATCGGATCTTTCGATACACTCGATAATGCCTTGTGCAGATAATGCCTCTAAATTTTGATAAACAGAGGTATGACCGATATTTTTTCCTTGGTAATTCAGACGATCGTATATTTCTCTGGCCGATAAGTGTTCTTGAGCTTGCCAGAGCAGTTCCAGTATAAAGCGACGCTGACGGCTCAAGCGCATTCCCATTGCTTGACACCTGTCTAAGGCGTCCTCTAAGGAACGAATTGGTTTAACAGCGATCGCTTCATTTTTCATACTGATTGCTCTTGATTTTTATTGGTAAGTTTTTATATGTTTGTCTACTATTTTAACTTTGCTACAATTTCCTGCTATGGGTGATGGCGAACCGCAAGTAACCGGCTCGCTCTCTTCTAAGCGTATTTTTTCTTTTTATTGGTAAACTCCAGCTAGATGCAAGCAGGTTTAAATTAACAATCGTTTGGGTAGCTAATAAAGTAAACTCATATCCACTTTACCTTATTTATCGTAAAATGTCGAGTATTGATACAGTTGTCCCAGGTTATGATTTTAACTTCTGTTCGCTTTGAAACCAATTTGTGGCAGAGTGGAAGGAAAATGGGATATGTCCTTTTTTGTACATTGTGAGACTCGATGACTATTGCGATCGCGCTGGATGCCAACCATTTAAATAACTTAGATATTTCGCCAGCTGTAGAGGCGATCGAAAAACTGCTGCAAGAAAATGCGATCGCATCTGGCGAACAGCAATTGCAATTTAATATCGGAATTTCCCTCGATCCCAACGATCCTCGCGAACTATCAGAAATTCCCGAAGTGCGCCTGTGGTTTATTCGCTTAGATGCTCGTTATCCCTGGTTGCCATTTCTGTTAGACTGGAAAGGTGGTGAACTGGCTCGGTATGCCGCCATGCTAGTGCCGCACCAATTCAATCGAAAAGAAGGCATCCAGTATAATCCGGAAGCCTTAGAAATTTTTGTGATGCAAAAGTTATTTGTTTTAACGGAATGGATGAAGGATCGAGGAATTGAAAGTCCATCCCGATTAAAAGCAATGGCGCAGATGTTTGGTTATGAATTAGATGATGGTTTGTTTGAAGTGATTAACAATTAAACCAAATCAGCAAATTTTGTGTAAATTTTCCATTGCCAAAGCTGAATTACCAAGATAAGCCCAGCGACCTAATGCGGCGTTATTCTCAATTTGGTAATTCATGCAGAAAACGTTACCTTCTCCCCAAGCAACCACTAACTTATTGCCAACGCGCAAGCCCGTACCTTGGTAATCGATTCCCACCGACCAAGAAACTTGATAAATATCATTTAGCTGCTGGATATTGAGAGTACCTTCGTAATTCGCGCTGTTTGGGGGAGGAGAACTGCTGGTAGCGTGGTAAGTTCCTTCCAGTTGACCGGGGATACCGCCTACCAATTTCTCGGTACCGATCGCACCTTTATAAGATGGAGAAGTCCACTTTCCATCGAGAGTGCCATCATCGTTAATTGTATAGAGAGTTACCCCATAGGAATTATGAAAAGCACAACCGGCAAAAATATAACCATCTTCATAAAAAGCCAGACCAGTGTAATCACCTAAAGTGGTCAGCCAGGAAACGGTATAAATTTGCCCCATCGGATGAATTTGCACCGTACCGAAATAGGGTTTTTCATCAGCAGTTTTAGCAGTTGCGATCGTCCAAGTTCCGGCGGGACTTTTGGTTAATGGCATGGAAACTAGTGTTTTCATGGAAACTTTGCTTCTGGAGTAGCTCTACTTATAACTTACCCATTTGGCAGAAAATCCAATCAACTGCATCTGCCAAATCAGCAGCTACGTAATCGGGTTTGGTATGGTGTTGGTATTTACCACTGAGGACGCTTTCCCCAAATCCAGTTTGCACTAAAATTCCCTTACATCCAGCATTGTGAGCCATATCTACATCGGTTGCTTTATCGCCAACCATAAAACTTTGGCTTAAATCGAGATTCCAATCCCAAGCGGCTGCTACTAGCATACCCGTGTTTGGTTTGCGCCAAGTACTCCAGCGCGTAAATTCTGGATTGATTCCTCCTTCTGGTGGGCTGAGGTAGGGACAATAGTACAAAGCATTTAATTTGGCCCCTGCTTCGGTTTCCAAGAGATGGCAAAGTCGGTGATGCAATGCTTCTACGTGATTTACCGGATAGTAGCTTCTCGCTGGGCCAGATTGATTGGAAACTAAACAACAAAATATTTCTCGGTCATTTAACTGCCGTAATGCTTTCGCCACACCGGGTATTAAGTGGAGGTCTTCGACATTGTGAATGTAACCTGCTTCGATGTTGAGAACGCCATCGCGATCGAGAAATACGGCTGGTTTTAAGCTGCTAGGCATATTAGACTGATGGGGAGATGGGGGGATGGGGGGAAAGTTTTTACCTAGCAAGAGGAGAAATATCCAAATTTAGATGTATGGCGAGTTTAATCTTAGATTTTAGATTTTAGAAGGCACTTTTAATCTAAAATCTAAAATCTAAAATCTAGAATCGGTTCAGCCTCCCCAAACTTTTTGTAAAACTTCTTGAGGCGAGATATCGGCCATTTTGCCAGTTGGGGATTTAATGGTGAGAACGCGATCGCTTTTCGGCAGCAGTTTACTCGGGTCGGTAGGGCCAAATAAAGCGATCGTGTAAGTTTGTACTGCTACTCCCAAGTGCATTGGCGCACTATCGGTACACAGCATCAAATTAGCACCTGCGATCGTTGCCGCCAATTTACCGATATCGGCTGGTGCAGTTACTTTCAAATTAGAGAAAGATTGCAACAGTTGGCTGACGTAGGGGACATCATCTGGGCCTTGCACTACTACCACTGGCATATCCGGTTGACGTTGTTGGAAATCTTGAATGATTTCCCGCCAATGAGTTGTTGGGTAGAGTTTATCAATTCCTTTCTCTTTGGAGAGTTCGCTAGAACCGCCGTGAATCAGAACGTAACCGCTTTCGCCAATACCCAGCCGTTTTTGTTCTGCTTCTGCCCATTGAATGTCTTGTTTGGGTACGTTAATCGATAAATCCGGACAAGCTGTATGAATTCCCAAACCGCTTAGCAGGTCGTGATACATACTAGCTGCGGATTGTTCGGTTTTTAAGGTAACCGGATTACTGATAAATATGGTAGAACCGGGGCTACCAGCATAACCGACCCGGACGGGAATACCTGTCATCCACAATAATAGACCGACCAGCCAGCTTTTCCCCAAGGAAAGGGCGATGTCATACTCGCGATCGCGGATCGTACCGAGTATGTTGCCCCAATCTGCCAAACTATTGCGGTCTTTAAAGTCAAAAGGTATGACATCTTGAACGGACTTGCAGATCCGATAGGCACCCTTCGATCGAGGTTCGACCACTACATCGATCTCGGCTTCTGGATGGTTACGCTTCAGGTCGTCCAGGGTCGGAAAAAACAGAATTTGATCGCCAATTCCGCCAGGAACTAGGGCTACTACTCGCATAATTATTTAGATAGGCTTACCCGCACCTAATTGTAAAGGAATATTTGACAACTCCCCAACCTCTCATACGTAGGGATTCTTTCTTCGCAAAAAAACCCGTTGTAAAACAGTGCCTTTAGTTGGTCTTACTCCTTCTCCGGAAGCTTTTTTCGACGGGCATTGCCAAGTACGAGTATTTGCTTTTCTTTAGTTTTTAGTACTTAGCCCCTGAGTTGCGATCGCAATTAAGTCTTCGATCTTTTTAATATTTGGGTCACCTGCTAGGTAGCCGATACCTCGATGGAGGTGGAGGCGAAATTGGTTGGCAAGGGTTTCTTTGTCACAGCCTAAGTTGTCTTTTTGGCAGCGTTGTTTGAGGGCGAGGATTAAGATATCGGAGATTTCACCCCCGAAGACTCGCCAGGACATTTCGACGTTGCTGTCGGTGATGATGGGGACGGGGGAGGGGATGCTGGGTTCGGCTAGGGAACGACAAAATGCCCAGCGACACAGGATGTTCCATTGGTCGATTTTGGTGAAGCGTCGGAGTTTGAGGAGTTGGTCTTTGGCTGTTTGGGATAGTTTGATGGTGTTGATTGGAGGTTCCATGATTTTTTTACCGCAGATGAAGAGGGATGAACGCAGATGAACGCAGATAAGATTTTGATTGTTTTTTTGGTTGGGGGTTAAAAGTTGCGGGCTATTCGTTTGATTTCGACTTGGGGGTTGCCGAAGTTGATGAGTAGGCAAATGGTTAGGTTGGTTGCTTTAAGGTAGTTTAGGCATTGAGACCTATCTTTTTCAGTCATGGTTTTGATGGCTTTTAGTTCTACTAAAACGCATTCTTCTACTAATAAGTCTGCGGCAAATTCTCCAACGACTATGCCATCATAATAAACTCTAATTTGATACTGTGTTTGAACTCGTAGTCCCGTCTTACGTAATTCGTATGCCAAAGCATTTTCGTAAACTTTCTCCAAAAAACCACACCCCAAATTATTCCCCACCGTAAAAGCACAACCGATAATCTTCTCCGTAATCTGGTTTATTTCCCATCTGCGTTCATCTGCGTTCATCTGTCTTCATCTGCGGTAAAAAAAAACTATCCTACTCTACCAAAAATATCCCTCCTCTACAACTGTCTGTCTCTCATCAACATTATATTTCAACAAGTATTTCCGCGCGATCGCTTCTTGTTTTTCTAAGTTCTCTACTTCGGTTTTTCCTATCTCTGTATCGGTGGAAAGTAAGATGACTTGATGAGAAGCTGAGGGGAAATATTTCTCGACTAAATTGCTGCGATGGGATGAATCTAATCGTCCTAATGGAGTATCGATCGCAACAGGTAATTGCCGTCCGGAAACTCTGGCTAATCCCCATAAGAAGGCAATGGCTAATAGTTGTTTTTCTCCAGCGGATAGGCGATGTTTGGGTACTGGTTTTCCTTCGGGATCGAAGAGGGAAAGGCTGTAGTTATTGGCATCGATGACGACGCGATGGACTAAGTTGGATTTGTGCAGGAGATAGCGGAAACATTCGGTTACTTGAATTTCTAGTTTGTTGAGTTTTTTGAGGGTAAGTTTCTCGCGGAATAGTTGCAAGGTTCTTTGCACTTTGGCGGCGGAAGCGATGATGTGGTCGGTGTTTTTGCGGTTCATTACTTCTTCGCCATAGGCAAGGAGGTCTTTTTTGAGTTGCGCGATCGCAATTTCGATGTCTTTTTTTAATCGTTCGGCTTTTTCTATGGCAATTTCTACTTTTAATACTTGGTTCTTGGTTTCGCTGACGGCATCAACTAATTGCTGATATATTTCGGGGGCAGCAGCAGCGGCGAGTTGTCTTTCCAGGGAGTCGATTTCTGTTTCTAATTGTTGCAGATATGTTAGTTGGTCTTGGGCGGTTTTGATTTCTCGATCGAGTTCGTGATTTAATAAGATATCGAGTTTTTTTAGAGTCTCGCTATCAGCCCCTAACCAGAGGTCTTCCGATATGTCAATATCTTGGATGAGGTTTTCATTTTCGGCATCCAGAAATGTTTGAATTTGTTTGATTTTTGGGGCAGTTATTTTTAGCTGATTGAGTTTATCTAATAAACGTCGATCGCGTTCTTTAATCAACTCCTGCGCTGCTTGGGCTTGGGCATAGCGAGTTTCCTTGTCTCCTTGCTTTTCGGCAGCGATCAGGAGGGGTTGAATCAAAGCTAAGGGGAGGCTTCCTGCGGCTAGTTCACACAGACTTTCTCGCTGATTTTGGGTGGCTTTCCTGGTTTGTTCTAATTGCAGGTCAATCTGAGTTTTTTCAGCGGCAATTTTACCACCTTCAGACAGGAATTTGTGATAAGCTTCTCGATGATTTTTATTGTTGATTTCTAATTGATTGTTGAGATTTGCGATATTTTGAGTAACGCCTTGCAAATCTTCATTATACTGTTTAAGTTGGCGATCGATTTCATCTAAATCTGCTAGTTCTTTTGCCCCTGCTAATTGTTTGCGTTTGCGGCTAACTAGAATATCTAAATCTACTGAAAGGCGGTCAACTAATTCTAATCCTAAAAGTGACTTGATGGCATCCACTACCAGGGGGGGTGGCGTATCGAGGTCTGCCAATTCCTTGACTTGTTCGCCGTCAAATAAAAATAAATTAGAAATCCCTAAAGGTAACAAATTCTCGATATATTCATCCCAAGTTTCCGCTAAAGCAGTATCGGGCCATTCTCCATCCAGAATACCCAAATGATCCTTACCATCTTTGGGGTTAGCCGTCCAATAACGAACGATACGTAATTCGATGACTTGGTTATATTCGATATGTTCAAATAACAATTCAATGCGCGTTTTTTCCGTGGGTGGAGTGTGACGATTAACGCATTGAGTGAGGAAATCGCTATAACCTAAATTGCCACGAGTAGAACATTGAGCCCGTTGTCCGTAAAGCGCCAGACGAATCGCATCCATCAGAGTAGTTTTACCACCCCCATTCATACCCCCAAACAAAATAATCGGGCAACTCTTGCCGTTTTCTTCCGGAGATAAATTAATCACTTGTCGTCCTGCGTAAGGGCCAAAATTTTGCAGGACAAGTTCAATGAATTTCACGATTTAGTAATAAGTAATTGGTAACGAATAACTGCCTTAAGAATTTTACCATCAGCCATAAAAACTATAGCAAATCCTTAATCTCTCCATCCCACAAAAAACATAACACTTACATCTGTGTTCATCTGTGTTCATCTGTGGACATCTGTGGTAAAAAAAACCATCCTACTCCTCATCTAAACTATCCACATCCTTCACCGGGAACTTCAAACTCCCCCACCCCAATTGCGTAATATCCTTTTCAGACTTTTTGACTGGATTTTCAACCGTTTTCAAACCATGAACCGTACTTTTTAACTTTTCCGCATCACCTTCATTAGCTGCTTCTTGGTAGTTTCGTTTATCGTGGGCTTTTTGAATAGCATCTTCTTTGGAACGAGAACTAGTTTCAAAGCATTTTTCTAAATCGTCATAGATACCAGTTCGGCGAGATTTGGTATAGTATTGCCGTTCTGTGTCGATAAGTCTTGACATCAGTTCGAGGTGCATATTATCGTCATCACAAACTTCTTCTAATACCGCCCATTCATCGCTACCTAATAAGGTTCTTTCTGCGCCGGGACGAACATCTTGGAATGGTTCGCCCGTGACTTCTTCATAAATTCGGGGTAAGCTATCATCGAACTCGTGTTTTTCTTCTAGCCAAATGCGTCGAATTTCGCTAAGTTCTTCAGGAGTAATGAGGGTGATATCGCGCATTTCTGGTGGCGCAGTTTGACGAACTTCGGTTTGTGCTTTTAATACTCTTCTTAGCCAATGTTCGCGCCAAAATTTAGTATATGGGCCAGGGATTGGTTCGACAGAGGTTTCACCCTCAAGGTTTCGCTCAAAAAGCTCTACTTTTCCATAGATACGACGGAAATCTCTTTTTTCGCGATCATCTTTGATATCTAATTCATTCCTAATATTAAGCAAAGGCAACATCCATTCTTTTTCTTCATCATTTTGAATCATTGCCTCCATAGATTTATCTTGATTTACCATTGTGCAAACCCAACAGCCAAAGCGAGAATCACCACAGCTAGGCGTAGAAGTATCGACAACTAAAGGACATTCATTATCTGCTGTTGCACCCCGGTACATAGTAAATAAATCTTTGTTACTATTTCCCCAAGGATTTTTCCACTGATTTAAATAAATCCAAACTTCATCATTACGCCAATCTTCGATAGGACTGTAAATCAAGGAATTAGGTAGACGTGCATTAGGGCTAAGACGATCGCGTACTCTACCAGCTTCATGCTTGAGCATTGTTGCTGCACGTTTGCTGCTTTCAGCCTTGCGTGTACCTAAGACAACAATGGTTTCACCATTTACTCTAACCACATTGCGAATAAATTGGTTAACTGGCTCAATTTTCATCCGATCGGTACACCAACGAAATCCATTTCGAGGTGCTGGATAGCCTTTTCCAATTAAATTTACCCAGAAAGTATCTTTAACTTCTGGATGAAGTAAATGAGGCTGTATAGGGATATTTTGTTCTTTTGCTGCTTTTTTAATTCGTTCTACAGATTGGCGTACCCAAGCAGAAACTATAGGATTTTCTACCAGAGTATCTGTTGTAATTACGTAAATAGTTTTAGTGCGTTTTTCCACTGGAATACAGCTAATAGCATTCCATACAAGCTGTAAAGTTGCTGTGCTATCTTTGCCACCACTATACCCTAAAATCCAGGGAATTTCATCTAAAGAGTACAACTCTTGTATTTCTTGATTCAGCTTTTCTATGTCGTCGATTAATTCTTCTATTGTACGAGACGTAAAAAGCAAATTTTTCTGAGTATTTGTCATATTTAAAAACTCCTATATTACTGATTGTTTTACAAGATATTAAATTATTGTTCATTTTCTTACAGAAAATATTTTTTGTTGTTATTTTGTCAACTTATCATATATCATCTGTAATTTACACCCCCTAATAGCGCTATGATAATTAAATAGCTTTTTTTGATTTTATTCCTTTATATGTCTGAAAACAACTATCCTCAGCCTGAACTGGAGCAAAAACTTAATGATGTGCTTGAGCCATTATTTGCAAAATATCATCGCCAGAAATGCTATCCTGGGTTAATTTTCCAGCAAGGCAGACGTAAAATGGTACAAATTAATGTCCCAGCAGAAGACTTACCAACTCTTCTGCAAGCAAAGCCTTCGACTGATAATGATCCTGATACAGGAAAAAATCGCCCAGAAGTGAAAGGCCATGCTGAGGAAATTAAAGAATATATTCTTAAAAGAGCTAAGAAGGGCAAACCGTGGATTTTGGGGACATTGACAGCAAATGTTGCCCCAAACAAGATAGATGTGATTGAATTGAGCAGAGGAATTTGCTTAGTTATCATTCCTCGTGGTGTTAAGTTAGATATTACTGATGGGCAACATCGCAAACGCGCTATTCATGAATTGATCGAAAGTCCTGAAGGCGAGTTAATTGGTGATAACGATTTTCCTATTACTCTAGTTTTAGAGGAAGACTTCAATCAGTGCCAAGTAGATTTTCGAGATATGGCGCAAACAAGACAGCTTGATCAAACTTTACTGTTATCATTTGGTGAGTTTGAGGGTAGGGTTGGTATTACTAAAACATTAATTGAAAAAGTACCCATGTTTCACGGTAAGACTGAAAAAATAAAACTCTCCCCTGAAACTAAAAAGAAATTGATTTACACCACAAATTATATCGCCAAGATGGTAAGCTGTGCTTTTACTGATGAGCCAAATAATGATTTAAAAGATTATGATATTAAAGAAGCTTCTGAAGCTCTAATGGGTTGCCTAAATCAGCTTTTCTCAGAATGCAACGATACACGAACAATTTTTGAAAAAACTGCTGAAGAATTAACAATTCAAGAAATAGCTGCATTCAAGGAAAACTGTCTCTTAGGTAGAAGTGTTGGTTTAGAAGTTTTAGGACGACTATTATACTATACATATGAGAAAAATAGCATAAGTTTTGATGCTGAAAAAGTTTCACAAATTGCTCAACTTAGTTGGTTAAGAGGAAGTAATGTTTGGGATGGAAATATTGTTTTGTCTAGCTATGATACTAACAATCAAGTCAAGTCATACAAAATAACAGCTAGCGCTAATGCAGTAAGAATCGCCGTTAACACCGCAAAAGCGCATCTCGGATGGATATAAGCCAACAAATCTGCGTAGCCTAAGGCAAGGCTATCGCCTACATCTGCGTTCATCTGTTTTCATCTGCGGTTTTTAAATCCCCAAAAACTCCCAACTTTTCCTCATCCGATGTCAGCGGTAAATTCAACCTCTTTTTCAAATAAACAACCATCCAATTAACACTATGACGAGACTGAGAAAAACCACTTTTAGAGAGAATGTGTCCTACCCAATCTGGATTAGTTCGCGTCCAATCGATTTGCTGTAAACCTCCTAAATATTCAGACCAATTTTCGGGATAAACAGACAGGAGAGTAGCGCCAATTGCGCCCAAAGCGGAAAGTGCGATCGCATGACAGTGTACGTAATCTCGTCGAATCTCCCCAGCCTCTACATTTTTCGCTAAAACCCTTTGCCAATCAGGGATGTAGCTGCTAACCGCGTTCCAAAAATCTACCGCAATTTGGATCTGTTTTGCCAATTCGCGATCGCGATGATTAACTAACAGGGCAAGAGTAGCATTATAAATGTTATTGAGGGTAAATAGCTTACTCGATCGCGCTGGTAAGTTGCTACGTTCGAGATCGGTGAGAGTGCGAAAAACGGCAACTTGTTCGATCGCAGCTTTTACCACGATAGCTTGTTCATCCCGGCGATCGTAAAGAATATTTAAACTAGGATCGGGAGGGACGGAATAACGGTTCAGATCGGCAAAAATCTGTTGAGAACGCTGCAAACCGATATCCAAAAATAGGACAAGTGCGATCGTTTCATATCCCAAATCCGGGTTTTCCTTCAACGCCAATTCTAACGCCGCCCGTCGATGTTTGCCATCATTAATAATAAATCGCCCATCCATCGGTACACGCAATCGCCCGATTTTGCGCCCTTCCTTATCAGTATCAATTGGTTCAAAAACAATATCCGCATCAATGGAAGCGGTGATTGCCGAAAAAGTATAATTATTTCGATTATCTAAAATATATTCTCTAATTTCTGATAATCTTTGGCGATTGAGACTACGCCCTACCCGCATTTGAGGCAGTATTTCTTCATCATCCATCGGAAAAAGTTTCGGCAACAATCGTACCGGACACATGGAAACGTAGTACTCGCGCCCTGATTGAATCCCCCGAATTACTGGTAATACATATTCAAACGAAGGTGTAGGAGTTTTAAGCATTTTCTCCCTCAATTTTTCGGATTAAATAATCTAAAATTCGGTCTTGTCTTTCTTGTCCTGCTGCTAAAGATGCTTGAGTTTCTTCTATTTGCACTACTGTTTGTTGCAATTGGGTCATATTTTGCTGTATTTGCGTGATATTTTGAGCAATTTGTGCTTGTCCAAGGGTAAGTTGTCTGATTACTTCGGTCATCATTGATTGCCCTCGCACTAATTCAGAGTGATTGAGAGTATTTTGTTCCTCATATCGCGCCACTCTCTCCACAAAATTGTCCATCCGCCTGGTGACGATATCTACTCGATCGGTAAGAGTATCTACCCGCTGAGTTAGCTGGGTAAGGGCCGATCGCAATTCGGCACTATCTTGGACCGATCGTTCTAAAATCGCCTCAATACGGTCTAATCTGCTGGAATTTCCGTTATTACCTGGTGTTTGCGTCATCTCATCATATCTTAGTAAATTTTATAAGTTTTGATTGACAAAATCTACTTTGTATGTATTAAAGCGTTTACATTACAATCATCTTATCACAAACCTTAAAGTTTTTAAAAACAAAATTGACAAAAATTTTATTTATAGGTAAGTTTTACAAATAGACTAGGCTTTTTCCAGCCTCCATTCCCCAATGGCCCATCCCAAAGAAAAACTAAAATCGAATGTCCATACCCAGCAACTCAGGAACAGACCTCGCCAGCCAAATCCTAGAACGAGAAAATCAAGAAAAACAGGCGCTAGCTTTACTATTAGATAGATATCTCAGCCGAAACGACCAAATATTAGTACAAAAAATCGAAATGGGCGGCAGCGATGCTTATATCGGTTCCGTCACCCTAGAATGGTTTGCCAGTCGAGTTCGCTTCGCCTCCCGCCTCCCCCTTTTCCGTCCCAAATTCAACGCCGACACCCAAAATGTAGAAATCGACGCCGAAACAATCGAAGAAATTCAACAACGTCCCTTAGATTGGTCGCGCCAAGCATCATTAGCCCAATATTTAGCCGCCCGAAAACATCACAAATTCCCACCAGTTTTAGTAGTCATAAATCAACCTTGGGTAGACGAACCAAAATCACCAGAATGGGGAAGTAATGGCAAAGCAATTAAATCCGCTGCTGACTTTATTCCATTAGATAAAGATGGCAAAGCAGGATTATTAAACGTTTCCGAAGATGTCACAATTTTTGCCTTAGACGGACAACATCGTTTAATGGGAGTACAAGGTTTAATGGAGTTAATCCAAACAGGTAAACTCCAGCGATATAAAAAGGAGAAAAAACCTGCTGGTAGCTTCATTACCGTTGATGATTTGCGAGACGAATTCCAAATCGACCCCGCTTATTTGCAAAACTTAGCTAAAGAAAAAATCGGTATTGAATTTATTTCTGCTGTCGTTCCGGGAGAAACTCGCGACGAAGCAAGAAGAAGAGTCCGGTCAGTTTTCGTCCACGTCAACTTAATGGCAGTTCCCCTCACTAAAGGACAACTAGCCCAACTCGATGAAAACAACGGTTTTGCGATTGTTGCTAGAAAAATTGCTGTCACTCATCCCATATTAAAAGATGTAGAAAAACGCAATCCCCGCGTCAATTGGGATAGTGCCACCGTCGCCGCCAAATCAACAGTTTTAACCACCTTGCAAGCATTAACTGAAATGGCGGAACGTTACCTGATGCCAAAATTTCCTCAATGGAAATTGCCCCAGAAAAAAGGTTTAATTCCCATGCGTCCGGAGGATGAGGAATTAGAAGAAGGCATTGCAGAATTTACCAAATTATTTGACAATTTAGCCAATCTGCCCAGTTTTCGTCGTTTGGAATCCGGTACGGAAACCCCAGAAATGCGCCGTTTCAGCTTTGAAAAAGAAGGCGGCGAAGGTAACATCCTTTTCCGTCCGGTAGGACAAGTAGCTTTGGCCCAAGCTTTGGGAATTGTGGTATTTAAAAACCGATTTTCGCTTCAAACCGTGTTTGATAAATTGCATAAATTTGACGCGGATGATGGTTTTAGTAATATGGAATATCCGGAATCGCTTTGGTATGGTGTTTTGTATGACCCGAATAAAAAGCGAGTTTTGGTTGCTGGCAGAGATTTAGCTACTAAGTTGATAGTGTATATTTTGGGGGGAGTTGATGATGATTTAGAACGGGCGCAGTTGCGGCGGGAGTTGGCGGAGGCGAGAACTTATGAGAATAAAGCGGTGAGTTTTAGCGGTAAGTTTGTTGCGCCGAAGGAGGTGGGATTGCCGGCTATTTTGTCGTAGGTGATTGGGAATTTTTTTTTACCACAGATGTCCACAGATGAACACAGATTAACACAGATGTTACTTTCCAATTTTGGGTGGGATGTTGGGGGTTAGTTTTTTAACGCAGATGTCCGCAGATTAACGCAGATGAAAGATAGATAGGAGATGATTCGAGTTATGCAAGTTGAATATTGGAATCCGGAACAAGATGGTGAATTATCGGAAGCTGCTTTGCAGAAAAAGTTAGAAAAACTTGGTTATCCATCTGAAAGTTATACGTTTCCTCCCGGTACTGATTTTCCGGATCACAGTCATGATGTTGATAAAATGACTGGCATAGTTTCAGGACAATTTCGCATGACAATCGACGGAGAAACTGTAATTTTGAAAGGGGGAGATAGCGTTTATGTAAATCGGGGAGTAGTCCACAGCGCAGAAATCATCGGTAACGAACCAATTGTGATGCTTGATGGAACAAAAGTTGAGGGTTAGGGATTAGTAAAATAGAAAAAAATTTGATTTCTGATAATATCTGCGGTAAAAACTAATCTCTAAAATCCCACCGAAAACATCGAAGTAACATCTGTGTTCATCTGTGTTCATCTGTGGACATCTGTGGTAAAAAACTAATCCCAAACACCCCACCCAAACTTAAAATCAACTCAAAAAACTACTCAAATCAAACTCCCCTTCAATTCTATTCTGCTTACTCCGTTCCGAAACTAAAATTAACAAAAGCCGTTCCGAATAATCAACCGCACCCCGCAACTCTTCCTGCAAAATCTCCAATCCACCATTAGCATATTCTTCAAAAATAGCGATACGTTGTTCTTCCGAATTTTCATCATGAGGCGATATAATATTGATATCTTTAGTTTCTGCGATCGCTAATAACTTGATCGTCGTATCATAACCCCTAGAAATAAAAATTTCAATCCCAATTGGCAAAGGGTCTCGCTTAGAAATCTCCCCCAAAGGAACGCGCTTTTTTCTCCTCGCACCCAACGCCGCAGCAAACACCATTACATCAGCATAAGTTTGAAAAGGCCCGGTCGTTTCCTTAGAGAAAGATAAAGCTTTTACTAAATCAGCTTTATCTTTAGCAATTTTAATTTTACTAGCACCCATACTCGTTTTATTTCATTATCAAATTTGACTAAATGTTTGAATTAACCAGCGATTAATTTCCCCATCATCTTGCGTTTCGCTGCGTTTTAATGCCTCTTCAACTAACGCCATACTTAAACCTGGTAACACTCGCGATTCCTGAATTTCACCACTACGCCTATCAGAAATTTCAAATGCGATCGTATCGTAAATACTAGCATCAACCACCCAATATTCTTGCACGCCAGAACGTTCGTAAATCAACCGTTTTTGTCCTAAATCATCGCTAATCGAACTCGCACCAATTTCTATAACTAACGCTGGCGGATCGAATTCATTCAAATTAATTGGTGTATTAGTTCGCGGTGGTAATCTAAATTCAGAACCAATATAATAAGATAAATCAGGTTGAAATTCAACGATACTCGGTTTGCGAAAACTAGCATTAATCAATTCCACCATTCGGATATTTCTAAACGCTGTGTGAAAATTGACGACTCTAGAAACAACCGAATTTTCGCGTCCGTGAAGTGGGCCAACTGCTGCCATTTCAATCCTCATGTAATCTTGATGATAATAAAATTTACCCTTTTCGTAATCAGGATGATCCGCTAAAGCGAGAAACTCTTCCCAACTAGCCTTCATCCAAGTATCTGTTACCAACTTTTCCGAAACTGGGGACGAACTAAAACTCATATTCTACCTCCACAATTTCCGTATATTCAAATTCATTCGGACTTTGTTTTATCAAAGCATAACGCACCCCATCCAACTCTATCAAATCCTCCTGACAATCTGGCTTAGAAGAATAATAAGTCAGTACGTATTCTCTACCAATACGTTTAGTCATTTCCTCTTTTACCTCACCCCGCCATTGAGTATTAGTAACTAACACCACCAATTGATTAGCCAATTGGGGAATAATTTTGGCAATTTGTCGGCGGTAAATTTCATCCAAACTGCCAAAAGGTGAATCCATTACGATGGGAAAGGTGCTGCTATCGGGTACCATCATTTCTTCTTTACTCCATTCGCGCACTCTGTCGATAATACCGCCAATGAAAGACAAACTGAGGATTTGATTTTCTCCCGTGGAAGCAGCCACATTTGCTTCGTTCCCAGCAGTATTTTCTACTAAACTTAGTTCGTATTTTTCACTAATTTTTGGCGAGTAAGGCTTAAAAGATATAGAACTAAAAATCTCTTGTACTCGCTTTTCTAACTGCGATCGGAAATGATGATCTAACCTAGTTCTAAATAGGATAAGTCGATCGATCGCATCTTGAGTCGCTTCAATTCGCCGTTGAGTAAGCACTTGCCTTGCTTCATTCATTTCTTGTTTAGCAATTTGCTTAGCCAAAACTTCTACTTCGTTGGTTAAATCCGTAATTTTTTGCTTATTTTCGCCCTCTTCCAAAGTTAATTCTCGGATTTTTCCTTCGATTTCATCCAATCGCTTTTGCAAATTGCGAATTTCTTCGGCGGGGTTTTTTCGCAATCGATCGCTAATATCCTCAATCTGAGTTTCAATCCGCGATATTTCCTGCTTGATCTGGTTAATATTAGCTTGTTCTCGATCGACATCTTCCCAAAAATTTAGTGCTTGCTTGTCCACTTCATCCACTTGTGCGATCGTGCGGATAGCCGTTTCTTCCACCGCTGCAATACTTGCTTTATTCAGCCAATTAATTACATTTTGATGGAAATGATTTCCCTCATTTAATTCAGCGCCACAAATGCAGATTTGAGAATTCAATAAATCATAAATAAATTCTCGTGAAATGCCAGATGTTAAATCACCCCGCTGTTTTAGATCGTTCACGATCGCACGGAACTCAGCAGTAATTTCTGGCAGTAAAACTGTATAACCTCTAGTGGAAATAGCTTTTTGCAATGTTTCCTGACTTTGTTTCAACTTAGTAACATTTCTTCCTTTTTCTTCTCCTAACTCCTTGCGTCTTTCTTCTAAATCTTTCGCACCGCTGACATCGCGAAAACGAGTACTAGTTTCTTTCTTCAAAGTCTGTTGATGTGCTAATTCCTGACTAATTTCAGTTTGGCGATTAGTTAATCGGTCAATTTCTTTTTCTTTTTGTTCCTTTTGCTTTAAGAGTTTGCGCGTTTCTGTATTGCCAATTGCCTTTAACTCTTCTTCCAAAGTTTTTCTAGCTTCCTTCAAATGCTTGATGGAACGTTCCAATACTTCCATCCCCAGCATGGTTTTCGTTGCTTCCGCAATTTCGATTTTGTTATCAGAACGAACAAATCTTTCGATTCTTTCTCCATCGAAAAAGAAATATTGATGCAAACTTTCCGGTAAAATTCGTCCGATAATATCTTCCGGAAGCTGTTGAGGAAATTGCCATCTGCCATCATCGCCAGCTATCTGCATATATAGTTTGCTTTCTCCTTGTTCGATGATGTCACCTTTGTAGGCGCGACATTCCCGTTTGGCGCGATAGCGTTTACCGAAGTGTTCCCAAACAATTTCTACCCAACATTCGATAGTTTCTCCGGTTTTTGCTTCTGCGATCGCTCTTTTATTTACTAATTGTTCTTCCGAAGCAAAAGCAGCCGTAAATTTTTCATATAGCACCCAAGTAAACCCATTCAAAAGAGTAGTTTTACCAGCACCGTTATTACCGTGAATAACTGTAGTATTTCGCTGTTCTTCTCCAGCCAGTAAAATTTCTGGCGTTTTACCATAAAAACAACGAAAATTACAAAGTTTAATAGAAATTAACCTCATTTAACGCATTCCTTAATAATCGTGAGAATGTCGTCATTAATGCCTTTTGGTTTTGGCATATAAAGTTTATCTTTTTCAGCTTGTTTTACTCGTTCAATAATTTGTCGCACTTCTGGAGGTGCGGTTGTAATGGGTTCTTGGACGTAGCTTAGACTGATTTCTTCGTTCATTATGATAAGATTCGGTGAAAGCTATATATTTTTTTTACCACAGATGTCCACAGATGAACACAGATAAACACAGATGTTGTTTTGATATTTTTTGTGGGATGTTAGGTTGGTGCTTTTTACCGCAGATGTCCACATATGAATGCAGATGTTGGTGTTATCTTTTTTGTGAGGTTCATGGATAAAGGATTTCATCTGCGGTTCTTAAATTATCAAATATCTAATAAGCCATATCGTTTTTGCAAACTAAGTAATTTCATTCTTGCTTCTCCTGCGTTATCTGCTAAATCAGCAAATTCAACTAGTCTTCTTAATTCTCTTCTTAATAAGTTGCGTTCGACTTGCAAGGTTTCTCTATCTAACTCTGGAGGTAATACTATCATGTCAAATAAAGTTGCTCTTTCTTTCCCTGGATGAGGACGCAAAACTCTACCGCGTCGCTGAATAAATTGGCGAGGATTTCCACTACTTGCTAAAATTACGGCTGTTTGAATGGCGGGAATATCTACTCCTTCATCTAAACATCGAATTGCCACTAAACCTTGCAATTCTCCTGTTTCAAATTGGCATCGCAAAATCTCTCTTTCTTCCAAAGAAGTTTCTGCTGTATAAGTGTTGACTCTATATCCTAATTCAGTTCCTAAAATTCTGGTTACTGCCTTTAATTGATGGGTGCTTTCCATCGAACCATCACCGCAATAAAATAAAGTGTGGCTAGTATCTAATCTGTTATACATTAAGTCGCGTAAAGCATCTAACTTATTAGCAGCAGAACCGATGATTCTCGCTCTTTTCATCAACAATGTTTTGAGGTCTTCATTTTCTTCATCGAAAATGCTATCTGGTTGTCCTTCCCGCTGACGATATATCAAAGAACGACCAATTTTTTTAGTTATTTTTATATAACTCTGACTCTCTGCTTCAGTTAATTCTACTAAAATTGGATGATAAAGATAATGTACTAACGCTCCTTGTTGAATCGCATCTCTCAAGGTAAATTCAGGTTGCAAAACCGTGCCAAAATAATCAAATAAAGATTGCGTACCGTCTTCATCAAAATATCTTTCTGGTGTTGCAGATAAAGCTAGCCGCAATCCAATATTACGAGGTAAACTTTCTTCTAAGCGAGGTGCACCTAAATTATGCGCTTCATCTCCGATAATTAAGGTTTTTTGGGGCAAATAATTTAGTTGTGATTGAAAACCATCACTAATTAATGTTGAATTGGTAGTAATTACGGTCAAAAATGGTTGATTACCAGAGTGCACATTATATAGTTGAGTGGAAAGTTTATCTTGCCAGCGCCGCAAACTTTCAAATGCTAAAATTGGCTCGTTAATACCAAATTTCTCGCATTCTCGCGCCCATTGGCTAACTAAATGGCGATAAGGACAAACTACTAAAAGAACTTGCAAACCAATTTTATGATAAAGTTCAGTTGCGATCGCTAATCCGGTAATCGTCTTTCCGCTACCAGTCGCCATCTTCAACGTCCCTCTTCCATTATTGCCAAACCAATTTGCGATCGCTTGTTGCTGATATCCCCGCAACTGTAGCCATGACGGTATTCTCGGACATCCCGGCGCTGCTTGTTTCCCTGGCGATACATGATAAGTACCTTTAGAAGCAGCTACCCTGAGAATTCTATTGATTTCCAACAACGGGTAAGCTTCATCGTTATTTTTAGCTAAACCCTTCTGATTTTGGACTTTATACACACCCTTGGAGGACGACTTCACAACCGCACTGCCCCTATTATTTCAGTTATTTGATTTATTTTAGTTTTTTCTAGTTCACTTTTATCCCTTATTAAGGAGGAATAGGAGCCGTTTTTGGATGTTTTCCTGCATAATAAACAAGTACTTTGCGTTTTTCTTCATCAGGTACATAAAATACCCGATCGGAACTAGTTACCTCATATTCCCACGCGCCCTGATAACGCTTTCCTTTCAAGGGAAAAACTCGTTTTGGTTTTCTCACCATAGGAACAGTACATAAATCCTGATAACAGCGTTTAGCACTTTCTGGCGCACGCACGAGCAACGCTTCCCAATCTCGATTAACTCGTCGATTTTTGGCAACTACTAACCAAGTCGATGCAGGTACTTTTGTTGCTTCTTCGGCAAAGTTTTCTTCAGTATCAGCCGTAATTGGTGGTGTTGTTAATTGTTCCTCTGGTGGTATCACCAAACTAGAGGAAATATATCCTGTTAGTTGTTCCTCTGGCTGCCCCACATTTCCTTCTTCATTGGGTTCTTTTGGAGAGGAATGAGTCATACTTCAGCTGATTCTAGAGTGTTTTCACTGATTGGCTTTGTCAGTAACGCTTCATCAACTTCATCATCGAAAGCTGCGGCGAGTGCTTCGCTACTAATTGCGATCGCGCTTTCATGCCACTCATGAATCAGTGCATCCAGCTTATCCCACCCTTCTGATTCCTCTCCCACAAGGCGATACGCACTTTCTACTTCTGTAATAAATTCAGTTAGTTCATCCGAATCAAATTCCCTTAGCCATCCGAATGAATGCGCCGAATCAATTTGTTCTCCCAAGCGTAATCTATAGGCAACATCGATCGCCTCAAATACAACTTGGCTCATCGTAGCTGCCTTCACCATATACGTCATGCGATCGCGACGCAACAAGGCAAAATGTTGTTCGTTGCGAGTAATTGTCACCGGACGTTCCCAAGCCGTATCTAACACCCGCCCTGGCTGCCGATTCAATTCAGTTGCTGTAATTAACTCATCACCGTAAATACTACCTGAAGCTCTGATAAGCATAGTTATAATGCGGACTGCACTTCGGCCAATGTTTACGTAATATTATACGTATAGGCGGAGCGCTAATCAAGAATTTTCCCATCCGGCATAGTTGTCCCCTGAAAATTAGCCCCTCTCAATTCAACCTTCCAAAGATTTGCCTTCCAAAAACAAGTCTTACTCAAATTAGCCTTTTGCAAATCAGCTTCACTAAGATTCGCAAACGTAAAGTTAGCTTCACTCAATTTAGCTTCACACAAATCTGCTAATGTCAGATCCGCGTTAATTAACTTAGCTTTCCTCAAATCAGCTTTCCAAAAAGTAGCCTCACTCAATTTCGCAGATGTCAAATTAACTCCCCACAAATTAGCTTCGATCAGTTTCGCCTTTCGCAAATCCGCACCTTGCAGATTAGCTCCTTTTAAATTAGCCGAGTGTAAATTAGCAAAAGACAGGTCAGCCCCACTCAAATTAGCATCGCTCAATTTTGCCCTCCTCAAATCAGCACCACTGAGATTAATTCCGCTTAAATTAGCCTCTCGCAAATCGGCTTCAAAAAAATTCCGCGCTCTCCACTTATTCCAAAGACCGACATTATTCTTAAGTAAATAAATTTGTGCCGTTTGTCCGAACAATAAAGCAGCAAGATTTCGCACCTCTTCTACTTGATCATCCAACGCCTGAATGATTAATTCTAAACCTGCATCTCCATAACCGAGCGCTTCTTCTAACGCCCCAACTCGATGGTCTATTACGTCACTCTTCAGCCGATGCTTAACGCCTTCTACTCCTCCCAATACCGCCGCATCCAAGGGAGGAGGAGTTTGTCCGCCAAGTACGACATCATCTTCTTGAGGCTGATTGGAGTTTTCCAGCATAATACTTTTGATTATGCACTATCCCAGTTCTAGAATCTGCGTAAGAACCTATTTACCGTGATACGTGACAGTTGCTAGTTATTTTGGCAACGTTCCAAATAGATTTTAGCAACGCGATCGCCAGGATTTTTTTGCCAACAATCTGCAAACAGCCGTCCTGCTTCAGCGAACTTCCCTTCAGCGTACAATGACAAAGCTTCTGCAAACAATGGCAGAGTAGTTAATTTCCCCTCTTTAATTTCCGGTAAATCGGCATCGAAAACCTCATAAACCGTCACCCCTTGAGATTTCCCCTTGACTTTCACCGTGTCGATCGTGCGAATCGCATAGTTAGCCGGATTTGTCAAACGCGAATAAGTTTGTTCGGTGATTAACAGCGACACGCCATAATTTTTAGTTAACCCTTCCACGCGAGAAGCTAAATTCACCGCATCGCTAATCACCGTACCATCCATGCGATTTTGTCCGCCAACGGTTCCCAACATCAACAAACCTGTATTAATGCCAATCCCAATTTGAATTGGCACGTAGCCACAATTAGCGCGATGTTGATTGTATTGTGGCAGTTGGTTTAGCATGGCAATGCCAGCTTTCACTGCATTATCAGCTTCGCCACTAAATAAAGCCATAATTGCATCGCCAATATATTTATCAATAAAACCGTGATTTTCAGTAATGACAGGTTCCATGCGTGAAAGATAGGAATTGATAAACTTGAAATTCTCTTCTGGCGTCATTTTTTCTGACAAAGTAGTGAAATCGCGAATGTCGGAAAACAGCACCGACATTTCTAACTGCACTTGATCGCCTAATTCCACGTCAACAATGCTTGATTTATCTAAAAATTGGAGAAATTGACTGGGGACAAAACGCTCGTAAGCTCGGTTCAGTTTCGCCATATTATTGTAGAGTTGAGCGTTTTCTATAGAAATTGCTGCTTGAGATGAAAGCAGATTTAAAATTTCCTGTCTTTCAGGTGCAAAAGCCCCGATCGAGCGGTTATTTTCCAAATAAACTATACTGATTAGTCTGCCTTGATTAATCAGAGGTAAGCATAAAATTGACTTAGGCTGATGCTCCTTGATATAAGAATCGTTGGTAAATTTGCCTTCACGGGTAGCATCATTTAGCACTACAGTTTCTTGAGTTCGTGCCACATAATTGACAATCGTTTCAGAAAGTGTTTGACATTTGGAAACGGGAAGCGATCGCAACACTGTCACCTGTTCTTCGTCTATTGTTCCTGATGCTTCAATTAGTAGTTTTCCCCGCTCTGACAAAATCAGGTAGCCCGTTTGCGCTCCGGCATTCTCGATGAGAATCTTCATCAAGCTAGAAAGTAATTTATCCAGCACGATTTCGCCAGAAATTGCTTGGGATGCTTTCATTACTGAGGCAAGATCGAGGTTGCTACCAGAACCAGTAGTCGTTACTCCGGCGGAAGTTTTAGCGTCTTTGATTTTTGTTTGAGTTGTACTTAATAATTGCGAGTATTGTTGGTCTAAATGTTTGACTTTAGCAGCTGCACCCCAGAGTTGATAGTGATAGCGAGCTTCTTGCATATAAGCTTTTGCTATCAGTTCTTTCCCTTTGGATAGATAAAATTTGGCGGCGAGTTCGTAAGCTATAGCAACTTCGTGGATGTAGTCGTTTTCTTTGGCTTTGGTGATAGCTTTGTCGTACATCTCCATTGCCAAATTGTCTTTCCCCAGTACCCGATAACGTTCAGCTTCCACTAGCAGATATTTCTGCAAATAGTTCATAGGAGCGTAATGGGCGCATTTCCGCAATTGGTTCTGATTTTGCTGCACTTTTTGGAGCAGTTGTTGTCGGGGAAACTCCGTAGTAACTTCACTCACGGAGTCCTTGGCATTGACCGCTGCCAGATACGCTAGG
This sequence comes from Leptolyngbyaceae cyanobacterium, assembly GCA_036703985.1. Lineage (GTDB taxonomy): Bacteria > Cyanobacteriota > Cyanobacteriia > Cyanobacteriales > Aerosakkonemataceae > DATNQN01. The sequence goes on along the minus strand of DATNQN010000151.1, from coordinate 17,436 downwards.
GATTCATAAAAATAAAAGTGAAAGATTAAGGGACTGACTCTGAGACTATCTACGTAAGGCTTGGCGACTTTAGCAGTGTTCACCGCCAAGGTTATCTCACCAAAGAGGAAGCAAAGCATTAATTTTTTTAAGTACACACATAATAGAGCAAAATAGTCATTTCTGCTTTGAAGTAGGGGTATCATCGCCCGCTCGTCAAAGAAATTGCCTATCAAATAACAGGGATTTTTCGCCTCCCCTAGCAAATTTAGGACTGTCTGGTGATATATACTATGATACTCACTAATAGTTTTTTGCCCTTTTTCCCTAAAAAACGAACTGTAGGTACTCATTTCTGAGGCTATTTGCTTCAATTCGGAACCGCTTAGAAAAGCAACTACGCAGTACTGATTAGCAGCCCAGCAAGCATATTCTAATTCTCCGGTTTCCAGTCCAGCCGCGTACAGTTCTCGCAAGGGATTGAATATTTCTTTGAGTGGCTCTATCCAGTGTTTGCTAAAGAAATATACCGCCACCTTAGTTTTAACTTCTGTTGGATTAAAAACGACTTGCAAATTAAGAGCGAGTTGACCAAATTGACAGCCCGTCTCAATATCGTTCAGAATGTTACAGAGAATCGGTCCATAGGCATTATAACCAACAGCAGATTCAGCGGCATTACCCCATTTGATGGATAAGCTAACCATTTTAAACACCATCAACAAGTACAGCATAGGCACAGCCTGAAAGCTAGAAGTACCAATTGCACTGAGGATACGCATCGCTGCTTTAGGGTAAGGATTGGACATCACGGGCAGGTTAACTAAGCTGGCAATCGGTCGAAATCCTACCCTGGCTTTTATCTCAAGTAATCCCCACAAAATATCGATCTGACTGGGGTTCCTTGGCAATCTTACTCCCAACATTTTCAACACTTTTAATGCGACATCAATCGCAGAAAGGAAATTAGCCTGAGCCATGTATGCCAGAATTTTCACTTCAGACACTTTCACTTTATCTAGCACTGTTTTGGCATCGGACAGCACCGCTTCAACCAATCTCTCCATCAATTCAAAATTGGCATTGAGATAGGCAACTTCCGCCGCTTCTTCGTAGAGTGAAAGGGTGAGAGAATACTGCTGTTGCCAACTATCGGTATCTAACAGTTCTATTCCCACTTGTAAATAATTTAATGCCGGTTGATACGCGGCGGATAATTTGGCTTTCTTGCCTGCTATGAGATTTAATTGCGCCAGTTCATCTCTCTCTGACTGCTCGGTAATTAACGACAGACTAAAATTCAGTTGATTGACAATATCAAAGATTTTTTCTTCCCGGTCTTCTGGAGAAGTATTCTTCAGCAAAACTTGTCCGATTTGTTGGTGAAATATTTTCTTAGTATGATCGGGAATTAGAGAATAGGCAGCTTGTTGAATGCGGTCGTGAACGAATTTATATTCTACCGATTGAGATAAGGCCGTTGGCGATTGGCGAGAGGGAAACTCTGCGGCAGCAATAGCTAATTCTACATTTCCCATATTGCCAAGAGGAACTACTAAACTTTCGACTAATGCTGCATATAAGCCATTAGCTGTTTCTTTCAGAGACTTTTCCGCTATCAAACCTAACGTTTCTAAGTCAAACTGATTGCCAATACAAGCCGCTAATTTTAACATTTCTTGTGCTGTTTCTGGCAATTTTTGAATTTTACCTGTCATCAATTCGACGACGTTATCAGTAAATCCTCGCCTTTGAATTTCCTCCAAATTCCACTGCCAGCAGCGATTATCCAAATCAAACACTAACAGCCCTTCTGTATAAAGCGATTTGAGAAATTCATTGAGAAAGAAGGGATTACCCCCGGTTTTCAAAACCACTAACTCGGCAAGCGGTTTAGCTCTTTCCTTAGAATACTTGAAAATATCTGAAATGATTTGAGTAACAGTTGTTAGTGGCAAAGGTGACAGAAAAACTCGTTCTATTTTTGCTCCAGTTTTAGCAAGTTCCTCAACGGTTAGTATGAATGGATGTGCTGATGAAACTTCGTTATCTCGATACGCGCCTATTAAAAATAATCCCGTTGACGCGCCGCTCATCAGCAGTTGTATTAGTTTTAAAGATGCCCCATCTGCCCACTGCAAATCGTCGATAAATATTGCTAATGGATGTTCGGTTTTGGTGAAGACCTTGATAAAATTTTGAAAGACTAAATTAAAGCGATTCTGAGACTCGTTTAGGCCAACTTCTGGCACGGCAGGCTGTTTGCCAATTATTAATTCTACTTCTGGGATCGCTTCTACAATTACTTGTCCGTTGTTACCCAAAGCAGCTTGCAGTTGTGATCGCCACTCGTTGAGTTTTGTTTCAGGTTCACTTAATAGTTGTTTGATTAATTCTCGCAAGGCGGCGGCGATCGCACTATAGGGAATGTTGCGCTGATACTGGTCAAATTTACCTGAAATGAAATACCCCCGCTTCTCGGTAATTGGTTTGTAGATTTCCTGCACTAAAGCTGTCTTACCAATGCCGGAATATCCAGCAATCAGGATCATTTCACTTTGGAATGTAACGCGAGCGAACGCAGTTAGTAAAGTTTCAATCTCTTGCTCTCTGCCGTAAAGTTTCTGCGGTAGTTGAAATTTATCGGAAATATCTTGTTGAGCTATCCTAAAATGTGATATATTTCCATTCTGATTTAGTTGATAAAGGCATTCTTCTAAATCTGCTTTGATTCCCAAAGCACTTTGATATCGATCTTCAGCAGTTTTTGCCATAAGTTTCATTACAATATCTGCAATGAGTTGCGGAATTTCTGAGTTTAACTCTGATGGCGATAATGGCTGTTTAGCAATATGACAGTGTACCAATTCCAGCGCGTCGGTTGTCTCGAAAGGCAGTTTTCCTGTCAGCAATTCGTAAAAGGTGACGCCGAGAGAATAAAAGTCAGTGCGGTAATCCAAACTGCGGTTCATTCGTCCCGTTTGTTCGGGCGACATATAGGCGAGAGTTCCTTCTAAAACGTTGGGATTTTTGATAGTTGGGTTTTCTCTTGTCAACTTAGTGGAAATGCCGAAATCGATGATTTTTAGCTGTCCGGTAGCTGGATGGTAAACGATATTCGAGGGGTTAATGTCTTTGTGGATGATGTTGGCGGCATGAATTTGACCTAATGTATCAGTTGTAGCTATGGCAATTTTCAGAAATTCCTCTAAAGTAAAGGAACGCTGCTGCATCCAAACTCTCAATGACTCCCCGCCAAAGTCTTCCAAAAACATGACGAGGGTATTTTGATATTTCTGCAAGTCATAAACTTTAACAACACCCGTCAGATTAAGGGACTTAGTAATTTCATATTCGGTGCGGTAGCGAGCGAGTTCTTGGGGAGTGGGATAATTTTCTTTGAGGAGTTTCAGGATGATGGGTTGGTTGTCTGACTCCCGGATAGCTCGATAAACTAGGGAGTTGGCACTTTCATAGATTTTGGTTTGTACGGAAACGTCGGGAATATTAAGCATATTTAAGTTTTTGGTCAGAAATTTATCGATCGAAAAGATTAAATGGTAGCTTTCGATTATTTACCCGTCTGAAAAGTAGATGCAAATGTCAAATTTCCAGGTACTTGATAACGGCTACATAGCAACACGAAAGGAGCCACTTCACCCTCATCAAAAATCTGTTGAATTTTGATTTTTAAAGCAGCAATAGTAGCAGTGAGACTCTCTAGTCTTTTATTATACTTTGGGCAAAAGAGAGAAATATTTCGCAATTAAATCATATTTTTTTTGTCAAACTTTCAATTATATCATCACCACGTCAAGAGTGTCTTTGCGTCTCCCCATCTCCCTATCAATCATGAATTATTCCATCAGGCATAATTGCTCTTTGAAAAGTTGCTCCCTCAACATTACTGCCGTTCAGATTCGCTCTTTGTAAATTAGCTCCCATCAAATTAGCGTCAGTCAAATTAGCACCAGCCAAATTAGCTTTGTAAAGCAACGCTGCTGTTAAATTAGCCTCACTGAGATCTGCCTCTTTCAAGTTAACCTCGCTCAAGTTAGCACCCCAGAGATTCGCCCCCATCAACTTAGCACCGCACAAATTTGCGCCAATCAAATTAACGCTACTCAGATTAAAACCACTCAAATTAAAACCACCTAAATTTAACCCGCTCAAGTTGACATTCACACCCTCTTCTAGACGGATAGAATGTTCTCTCCACTTATTCCAAGTAGCAGCATCGGTTTTTAGTAGCGTCAGCTTTGCCAATTTTCCCTGCAACAATATGCAAGCTGTATCCCGCACCTGCTCTACTTCATCATCTAATGCTTGAATTACCAACTCAAAGCCGGCATCTTTATAATTGAGCGCTTCCGTTAGCGCCGCTAACCGATACTGTGCAACGTGACTCTTTAAGCGGTGCTTGACTCCTGCTAAACCTCCCAAAACCGCGCCACTTAAGGGAGGTGGAGCTTTACCACCGAGAACGACATCGTACCTTCTAGGTTGATTGAGATTCTCCAGCATAGCGCTTTTTTCTTTGCACTATACCAGCTAATTGTATTAGTTGATAGTCGTTTTGGAAATAAGTTAGTCAGTTTGTACTGAAAAATTTCTCATTTTTTATGCAAATCTGTACATACCTCGTCTGGAATATCAACCGATCGAATCGTATAAATTTATAGATATGAGATCTTGCTCCTTCATAGCTCTAGGTTGCTAGGGATTTTCATCCCTGGCAATTTACTGAGTTTACTTGGTGTTAACCTACTTAGATTCAGTTCTAGGAAAGTTGAGAAAGCAACCATTGTTAAATTTTGTTACAATGAAGGTAAGAAGCTAAAAAATACGATCGCAAACAGGAAAAAACTATGGCTCGACTACTCAAGCGCTGGGAGTCACCCCGGCGAGAGGGCAGAAACGATAAAGGCAGAGGCGGTTCCGCTCGCGCTAGACAACTCAAAAAACGAGAAAAAATGCTCCGCCAGAAACTCCAAGAACGCTCTCAATCTCCAGACAAGCAAAATAACAAAGACTCACCGGGAGGGAATGCAAGTTCTCTCCCTGTTTTTTTGATGGGGAGATGGGGGATGGTGACGCGGTGATGAGAAAACAGAGAATTTACAGCGCTTTCCAGGTTAATGTCGTACATAGAAACCCGGTTTCTTTAAGAAACCGGGTTTCTATCTTGTACTTCATCGGCGTCAGTATCTACCATAACGAAGCCAAGCTACCGGAAGCTAAACTTGAGCGACCAAGTAATCTAACAACTCTGCTGTACTCGTCCCAGTAGCCATGTTTGTATAGTTATACCCATCACCACCATACACAACTGCCCATTTAACCATCATCAAATTTGGTGATTGCGAAAGCTTTACGATGAGGTCAGTTTCACCTTCTCCCCCCACAGACCCACCATAACCTCGCTCAATTTTTAAGTCAGAGCCGCAGACTGTAATTATGTTATAAATCCACACATTTCCAGGGTTTCTACCCTCTATATTTGCAACCATCTGCTCATAATGATATTCGTCAACATATAAATCGTAAGTTGCGTTATGGTTGTGTAACCAACAGGGGGAATTAGTAGCCGTGTAATGTTTAAATCCAGGCAGAGGGTGTTTCCTGACTAATTCAGCTAGCAGTGGTGCTTCAGCGGGCTTGAAGGTAGCAAAAAATAAGTAATCTGGCCCAGTTCGATTGAGTTCAACTTCCCAGAACCAATTAAGAACCATACATTGTCACATTTTCTATTTTGGCAGGGGCAGGGTGAAAGGGAAAAGGAGTAAATTATTTAATTTTTATCCTTTATCCTTCATATTTCATCCTTTTCCAATCTAAAATCTAAAATCGTTTTCTACTTCCCAAATTTTCAGCGTTCCATCATAAGCACCACTTGCCAGTAATTTTCCATCGGGACTAAAAGCCACTGTTTGTACCCAGTCTGTATCTAAAGGAATTGAACCTATTAATTGTCCGGTTGCCAAGTTCCAAAGTTTTAAACCATCTCTACCAGCACTAGCTAATGTTTGCCCATCTGGGTTAACTGCGATCGCATTTACTATATTGTCATGTCCGAACAGCGTATAAGACCGTCTTCTTACCAAATCCCATACTTTAATTGTATGGTCGTAACTGCTACTGATTAATTTGCTGCCATCGGGAGTAAAAGCCAAAGAAGAAATTGCCCCTTCATGTCCTGGAATAGCACCGAGAAACTGGCTAGTAGTTAAGTTCCATAATTGAATGCTTTTATCTCTTCCTCCGGTTGCCAAAGTTTGTCCGTCCGGACTAATTGCTAATGCGTAAGTAATCGGTTGAGATAAAGGAACTCGCGTATAAAGAAGCCTTTCCGTTCGCAAATCTATTAATCTAATTCCATCTAAACCGCCGCTTACTAAAGTTTGACCATCTGGTGTAATTGCCAGGGATAAGATATTACTAAAATCATGAGTTAAACGGCGGCTTAATTCTCCATTCTTCAAGCTCCAAATATTAACGGTAGCGTCTTCGCTTCCACTAGCCATAGTTAGATTATCAGGAGTAATTGCCAGACTGAGTACCCGATTACTATGAGCTTTTATAGTGCGAATTCTTTTCCCTTTCAGGGGGTTCCATAATCTAATCTTCGTATCGATATCCGTTCCCCCGCTAGCCAGAATTTTACCATCCGGGCTAAAGGTAAGAGCGTATATTGGCCCCCAATGGGCTTTGAGCAGGTGCAATAATTTAACTCTTTGCCATCCACCATTTTGATTGGGAAAATTAGGAACATTCGGAAAAGATGGAACGGGAGAATTGAGTTGCGGTGGTGGAACTGGTACGGGTAAAGGTGGCGCTGGTAAAGGCTTTCTTTGGGCTAGGGTTGTAGTACTAATAGTTAATCCAACTGTGGCTAAAAACGCACAAATTAGGCTGAGTTGATGATTGCTTAACTTAAATTTTTTCATCTAATTCCGATTGAATATTAGGACAGATGATTTCGTCTGAACAATTGTTTTCCGGTTGTTCTTGCCAATCCGATAGTAGTTCTTGTAATTCAAATTTTAAGGTTTCTAGAGCTTCGATTTGTTTGGCGATCGCTTCGATCTTTCCCTCTAAATGTTCCTTGACTTCTTGACAAGGTAGCTTTCCGCGATCGTGAATTTCTAGGAATGCTTGAATTTCTTTCAAACTCATCCCCAGCGATTGAGCGCGTTTGATAAAATCAAGCCGTTTCAATACTTGAGGATTGAACAAACGATAACCTGATTCGGCACGAAGAGCCACAGGAGACAATAATCCTAAATCTTCATAATACCGAATAGTTTTTACTGGCAAACCGCTAGAGGCTGCTACTTCCCCAATTTTCAGCAGTTTGCTTGCTAAAGCAGTATTCATATTTCAATTGAGAAACTAGCGGTGATGAGAAATGGATGACGGGCGATCGCAATTCGTGCCGTTCTCCCGCTCTCCCACTCTTCCACCTTTGACTTTTTACTTATCCAGATTAAATTAAATTTCGCACTAACGGGGTGGATGTCTCTTACTAGAAGCGTTCAAATTAGGTAATTGAGGTCGAGAAGAAGAGGGAGGTAAATACAAATCGGGGATTTTTGAAGTAACTTCGGCAGTACTGCGCTGTTGCATCATTAACCAACGTAGCACGATCGCTAATCCTACCGTTCCTAATCCGATCGTAAACAACGACCACCGTTCGCCTAAACCACCAATTGCAGCATCGACCGCCCCAACAGTAACCACAAAGCTAGTTATCGGTTCCCTGCGGTAGGCTGACTTCAAAAACCTAGCCCAAGCAGCATTCATCACAATTATTTTTATTCCTATTTTATATACGATCTTAGCGCTTCCTATTGTAATACTCCCAGCACCAGAAGAGAGAAATGGCCGTGGGAATAAGGTAGGGGGATGAGAGGATGGGGGGATGGGAAGAATTATTTGATTTTTATCCTTCAGACTTCATCCTTTATCCTTCATCCTTCTCAATTCCCATTCTTTAAGTTAAACCCAACCAGGATAAAAGTCCTTGACCGGTTAAGTATTCAATTAACAAAGTTAGGACAAAGCCGATCATCGCGGCTCTCCCATTCAAGCGCTCTGCATATTCATTGAAACCAAACTTTGGCTCCTCCAGCTTGGGAGTAGCAGTTGGTTGCGGTTGTGCCGTTGTTGGTTGGAAACCTTGTGCCATATATTTTAATACCCAATTTCAACAAGTGGTGAACAACCAGGCTATGCGGGGCTGCCAACGGGAGGTTATGCACAGCGTTGCCTAGTTACAAATCTTTACCTTTTCTATTTTAGAGAGGCTTCACCCTTAGTCAACACAAAATTTCTATCTTCCGGTTGATTAGTCAAAAAGTAGGAAAAGTAACCGATGTAGGGGCAGAAAGCCAGATTAGCTATAGTTTATAGCCTCTAGCTCCTTTCTAAGCAGAATCGGTTTAAGCAACATAAGCTAAAAATATAGGACTGATTTGAGGTTACAAATGGAAATAGGTGTACCAAAAGAAACTAAGGATCGAGAATATCGAGTTGGATTAAGTCCGAGTAGCATCAGAGTTTTGCATGAAGCGGGTCATACCGTTTTTGTCGAAACTGGTGCGGGTACGGGTGCTGGTTTTACAGATGAAGATTATATTCAGGTGGGAGCAAAAATTGTTGCGACTGCCGAAGATGCTTGGAATAGAGAATTGGTAGTTAAGGTAAAAGAACCACTGCCAGCAGAATACCAATTGATTCAAAAAGGACAATTACTGTTTACTTACTTACATTTAGCAGCCGATCGCAAATTAACCGAACACTTAATAGATTGTGGAGTAACTGCTCTAGCTTACGAAACCGTAGAATTACCAGACGGCAAACTGCCCTTGCTTACCCCCATGAGCATTATCGCCGGACGTTTAGCCGTGCAATTTGGCGCTAGGTTTCTAGAAAGGCAGCAAGGAGGTCGAGGCGTCCTGCTTGGCGGCGTACCTGGGGTGAGACCGGGTAAAGTGATGATTTTAGGTGCTGGCGTAGTAGGTACGGAAGCTGCCAGAATAGCTATAGGCATGGGTGCCAGAGTCCAGATTTTAGATATAAACGTCGATCGTTTAGCTTATTTGGAAACTCTCTTTGGCTCTCGAATCGAACTTCTCTACAGTAACTCTTCTGTAATTGAAGCTAACGTTCCCGACACCGATTTACTCATCGGTGCCGTTTTAGTACCGGGACGAAAAGCACCCATACTCGTATCGCGAGCTTTTGTCCAAAAAATGCGCCCCGGTTCTGTCATTGTTGACGTAGCAGTAGACCAAGGCGGTTGTGTAGAAACATTACGAGCCACCTCTCACACCAATCCCGTTTACCTTGAAGAAGGTGTCGTGCATTATGGCGTACCAAATATGCCGGGAGCCGTTCCTTGGACTGCTACCCAATCTCTTAACAATAGCACTTTACCTTACGTTGTCAAACTGGCTAATTATGGCGTAAAAGCTTTGGAGTTAGATTTAGCTTTAGCTAAAGGTTTGAACGTTCGTAACTATCAGTTAGTTCATCCAGCCGTCAGTGAAGTTTTCCCGGATTTAAGTAAGTAAAAAAACTTATTTCTATTTACTGAAAAGGTAAGCGATAAATTCCGTATTACTTACGATTAAAACTGGGTTTATTCACCAAAATAGGTTGTTAAAGCAGTAGAGACCTCCAGAAATTAAAAGTGCATAGCCTAGAATCTTTGTAGAGACGTTTCACGAAACGTCTCTACAGTTTTTTTAGAGAAGTCTAATGAGGTATCGGTTTAGAACATCGATTTTTTTCGTAAACTTACTTAAGTACTTTTCCCGAGAATTATCATTGTGATTTATATCACTGCCAATATCTAACAGATATCACTTAACTTGCCGATCTAGATCGGATTTATTGCCGTATTGACATCACAAAAAAAAGTGTCAACAATCACGTCTTTAGCATAGTGTTATCACTAATACCATTTGGGGATCGAGGTTTATTATAGAAATATAGAGGGAAAAAGTATAGGAGTTGAGAATATGTTAGCTAAATCATCTACTTTTTTATATCCGAAAAGCCGCTATTACGGTGATGTTAAACCAGAAAATTTAGTATTTGATGCTAATCTACAAGAATTTGCCCAACGAGTAGGTTTTATCAGTAACTTGGCAACCAATGGGAAAATTCCCATAGAACAGGCATTTACTGATATTGAATCTTTGTGGAAAGAGTTGACTAATACTAAACAACAATTAGGGATTGGCAATCATCCATTTTCTGGAGAGGATGAAAAAGGTTGAGTTAAAAGTTGCCGAGCTAGGTGTAAATTGATTTAGGCGATCGCACTTACCAGCTTGTGGGCGATCGCCTTTATAAAAATTTTCAATTAACTGATGAATTAGCATTAAACCTCTCGCCTCTGGTTTAGCTTTAGTTATTATCAAAACAGAATTCAGAAGTCATACTAAACCCGGGTAAAAAACCCCCTTTATTAATGAACCGCTCCAAGACGCTCCAGGAAAGAAGAGAAGATATAGGGGTTAACTAACCCAGATTTGGTATCTGGAGCCAGAATTCAGAATTTTTATAAAGGATTGGTTGCTATAGCGATCCTATTTAAGTAATCAACTCCACCCGTCCTCCCCTTGGTAAGGGAAGGGTTGGGAGGGGTTTGGTTGTTCCAATTAATTTACGATCGCTATAAAGACCTAGTAAAGTTATTTAAGTTTGCACAGTTGACCTGTCAAGAGATTATAGGCAGGAGAAATTGGTAAACAATAATCTGCAACCGGATCGATAATGACGTATTGACTTGGGTTACCACTAGTATTGAATGTAGCTAGAATGTTTTTCTGATTCAAGCTTAAAATTCTAATTCCTCTTTGAAACAAGCGTTGAAATAAGTAAGCAGACTGGATTTTGAGCAACTGACGCTGACGATCGCGATCGCCTAACCGATGCAGGGAAAACCTAAATTTGCGCTTGATTTCCTGAATTTCAGGAATATTGAATGTTTGACAAAATTCAGAACTAAATCCAGTTTCTATTTTTCCCAGTGGAGTACCCTCTATTTTTGGCATAAAAAGTACTCGTTTAAAAAGGGTACTCCTGATACTTGTTTGGAAATGCAAGTAAGCAGGACAAATCTGAAGAAGTGCTTTTTCTCGATCGTTTAACTTGGTTTCAAATTCCCAGGCTAATTGGATGCTCCTCAAAAATTGTTTTCTAGGGTCTTCCGCACCCCAAAAACCTTCCGAACATTTCAATGCCAAATTTGGTTTAGGGAAAACTCCTAACTCAGAATCATACCTTCCTAAGATGTGAATTCCTCGATTAAATTTCTCAGCATAAGGATTGATATTGGATCTTTCCTTATTGTTTTCTACCATAGCGATGAAGCGAGCCAGCCGTTGTATGAATTCAGAAATGCTGACAGACTGTTTATGTAATTGTTGGTAGATGGAAAATTCCAGATCGACAGTAATTTCCCCTTGGTAGTAAGTTTGAATGCCAAAAGGTGAATTATTTTTATTCATTGAATAATATAGACTGAGCTAATGTGTCAAGTTTTGGGCTATTGGCGAGAGACATACCACCGGATAAACAACTTCTCTGCTTCAATCCAGACAAATACTAGAGAACTAAATCCAATACAAACCAATAGTTCTAATCCACTCAGGTAATGAGTATTGAAGAAGTTTCGTAGTGGTTCAACGTAAATAAGCGTCAGTTGCAGGATGCTAGTAACGGCAACGGATAGCAAAACATAGCGATTCGAGAATGGGTTGACTTCCAACATCAACCGAGTATTGGAACGAATCGCCAGCGCGTGTCCCATTTGCGCTAAACAAAGGGTGGTGAACACCATTGTTTGCCAGCGATCGCGATCTAACAATTCACTTTGTACCTGGGCTGTGTAATCGTATGCCCAGACCATCATCAAGATCGTAATTACTGCCAAAATAATGCCAATCCGTACCATGTAAGAGCCTAAGCCTCTGGCAAAAATGCTCTCTTTTGGATCTTTAGGCGGTTGTTGCATAACGATCGGCCTACCGGGTTCTACTGCTAGTGCTAAAGCAGGAAGTCCATCAGTTACCAAGTTCATCCAGAGAATTTGCAAAGGAGACAACGGTACACCACCCAACCCCAACAACGGAGCGGCGGCGATCGTCAATACCTCACCGATATTGCTGCCCAAGATGTAGCGAATAAAGCGACGAATGTTGATGTAAACAACTCGTCCTTCTTCAACGGCTGAAACAATGGTGGCAAAGTTGTCATCCAGCAGCACCATATCGCTAGCCTCTTTACTCACATCCGTACCCGTGATGCCCATTGCCACCCCAATGTCTGCTTGTTTCAAGGCGGGAGCATCATTAACTCCATCCCCTGTCATGGCAACGATCTGTCCCTGATGTTGGAGAGCTTGGACAATTCGCAACTTATGCTCTGGTGCTACGCGAGCATATACGCTGACTTGCTGTACTTGTGCTTCCAGTTCTGGCTGAGTGAGCTTTTGCAGTTCCTGCCCCGTCAAGCAGCGATCGCCCATTTTAGCAATACCCAAATCTTCTGCGATCGCCTGTGCCGTTAGCTGGTGATCCCCTGTAATCATCACCGGACGAATGCCTGCGGCACGGCATTTAGCCACCGCATCGCGCACTTCAGGACGGGGGGCATCCAGCATTCCCACCAATCCCAACCAAGTTAAGTTAATTTCAGCCGTATCCTCTGTATCGCGATCCGATAATTCTGTTAAGTTCTTACTAGCAAATCCTAAAACCCGCAACCCTCGACTTGCTAACCGATCGTTCTGCTCTAAAATCTGTTGCCGTTGTTGTGCTGTAATCGGTTGAGAGCGATCGTCCTGTTGAATGTGAGTGCAACGTTCGAGAACCAGTTCGGTCGAACCTTTGGTAAACATCACAAACGGGCTGTTTCCCAGTTGGCTGGACGCATCCTGCACGACAACGCTCATCCGCTTGCGTTCGGACGAAAACGGAAACTCTGCCACGCGGGGTAATGCTTGCTCCTGTTGGTCTTTGCGAAACCCTCCTTTCCCGGCAACTGCCAGCAGTGCGCCTTCGGTCGGATCGCCCAATATTGCCCACTCGCCATTCTCTTTTTGCAACACGGCATCATTGCACAGCACGCACGCCATCAGGAGCGATCGCAATTCTGGCTCTGTCTCAACGGAAATTTCCGTGCGATCGGTCTGCTGATAAAACCCGCCTTCAGGACTGTATCCCTCGCCCGTTACGCTCGCAGCAAAGCGATCGGTATGAACTGCCTGCACTACCATTTTGTTCTGAGTCAAAGTTCCGGTTTTATCCGAGCAAATGGTCGTGACAGAACCGAGGGTTTCCACCGCAGGCAGTTTCCGGATCAGGGCATTTCGCTTCACCATGCGTTGCGTACCCAATGCTAGGGTAACGGTGATGACGGCGGGTAAGCCTTCTGGTACAACCGCCACCGCCATACTGAGAGAGACTTTGACCAGTTCTTCAAATAGGGAGGGGTTGAACAAAGTCCCCCCCAGAATCACGATCGCCACGATAATCAACGATCCCGTGACCAAGGTATTGCCCAGTTGGGTCATGCGTTTTTGCAAAGGTGTTGGCTCTGTCTCGACTGATTGCAGCGCGGTGGCGATCTTGCCCAATTCGGTCTGCATTCCCGTGCCTGTCACCAGCACCGTTGCCCGTCCCTGCACCACCTCTGTTCCAGAAAACACTAAATTGATCCGATCGCCCAGAGGCGCATCTTCTGGCAGGATGGCATTGGCTTGTTTTTCCACTGCGTGTGCCTCTCCAGTGAGGGCTGCTTCTCGCACTTGCAAGTTCGCTGCTTCCAGAATGCGCCCATCTGCTGCCACCTTCACCCCCGCTTCCAGCAGCATAATGTCGCCGGGAACCAGTTCTTTGGATTCCACTTCCACTGGTTTACCTGCGCGGATCGATCGCACTTTCGACGAAGCCATATTTTTCAGGGCGGAGAGTGCTTTTTCGGCTCCACTCTCCTGAAGGTATCCCAGTAATCCATTCAGCAACACCACCGCAAAGATCGCTACCGCATCTTTGGGAAAAATAAACTGTCCCTTGATTAGAGATTCGCGCACGTCCAGAATTGTGGAAATAATGGCGACGGCGATCAGCATCAGTAACATGATGTTCTTAAACTGATCCCAGAAAATTTCTAGAGGCGATCGCCCGCCTGTTTCGATGAGTTCGTTTGTACCGTAGTGCTGTAAATTCTGGTCAATCTGTTCTTGGGTTAAACCATACGTGCGATCGCTCTTGAGCAGCCAAAGCGCTTTTTCAGCCTCAATAGTATGCCACAAGTGGTTCTCAAGGGGTTGAGAAATTTGAGGATGCGGTAGGTTAGCAGACATGGGTAAAATGAATTGCACTAAAAATTAGTTCTTTCATTATTACATTGCACTATTTTCTAGTACAAGCATGGGTGCATTGAAAATTCTTTTGGGGTTGTTAGAGAAAAGTAGATGGTTTCTCAGTTCAGGTTGGTTAAAAGTGAGGAGGATTAGTCGATCGTGATAAACGATGTTTTTAAGCCGCAGGGGTTGATTGGCAGGCAGAGTGAGCTAGAACAAATCCGTGAAATTTTGGCAGCTGACCGAGATTTGATGCTGACAGGCGTGACGGGAAGCGGACGGCGATCGTTGATTCGCTATGGGGCGCAGCAAATTGGAGCCAGAGTTTTGGAGATCGACTGTCTGCGAGCCACCACTTCTTCTCGCTTTTTAGAGTTGATGGCTTCCGGGATTCTGCACATCTTTGGCACATCGGAAGAACGAACTTCGATCCAGCAGTGGATTGCTGCCTATCCGTTGCAATTAGAGCAACCAACCACACATCAACCCCGCTTGGTTTGGCAGGTTCCCCGCAGTGATGAATGGCTGATTCTGCAAGCCTTGTTGAAATTACCCCAGATGATGGCAGAACAGTTAAGCTGTCGGGTAGTGTTTGTCTTTCAGAATTTTCCCCATATTCGCTCTTGGGATCGGACAGGTGAGTGGGAATCGTATTTGCGACAAGAAATTCAACGGCAAAACCGAGTCAGCTACGTTGTTTTAGCGACGACGCCAGAAGATTGGGTGGAGGATAGCTCGGTTGAACTTGTCTCCTTGCTTCCCGTGCAGGATCGGGAAATAGAAACTTGGGTTGTGGAAGCAATGGCAGCAGCAGGCTTAAAGTTTGAAGTGGATGCCTTGAAATTGTTTTTGGACTATTCACAAGGACATATTGGAGATGCGATCGCTCTGGCGCGGCGAATTTGGAGCGACCATCGTTCTTTTTATCAACATGAAGAAATCAGTTTTTCGCCTCAATTTTACCCACAATCGATCCAACTTCATCACGTACATTGCAGCACGTTACGATTGGTCGAGGATTTGTCTGTTACCTTTGAATCTCTCCTGTTACTCCTGCCTCCCATTCAGGCACGAGTACTGGAGAGTTTAGCGATCGATCCCACTGATAGTCCTCATTCACGCCCCTATCTTCAGAAACACCAGTTTTCCAGAGGTGGTGGTTTTCAGGGCGCTCTGACAGGATTGGAACAAAAAGGATTAATTTATGGAGCTAAAGCAGGGTATCGAGTGGCATTACCACTTCTATCCTTTTGGCTCAAACATCGTATTTTGTAGTTTCAAAGGTGTCGGTCATTTCATTGTGAATTATCAATAATCTCCCGTTAAGCTAACGCATAACGGGAGATTGTTAACCCAAAGTAGTGTCAAATCAATACAAAACTTCCGTTCAGTGGGAACTTGTACCCAGAATTAATATATTCAAAATAAATCTTCTTCTTAATGCAAGCATTTTGAATTTTTAATTTTGAATTCAAAAAATGATAATTTACGATCGTGACAGTTCAGAGTGCGGGATGTGGGATAAAAGCAGATAAGAAAGCGATGTTTGTCAGGCAACCAATAATACCGGGCATGATAGATATAACACAAAAGGAAATTGATATCGTTGGTAGCTTTTTGTAAATATCGCGATACCTTAAAAGATGTAGTACCCAACACATCTTTGGAGAGTTATGGAGTCAGATTCACTACCGACTGAGGTGATTCTGACGCATCCGCGTCAGTCCCTTGGTAAAGTAAACCTTGACTGGACACCACAACCCGGTAACTATTTGGATCTCGAAGGCAAAACTTATGCTGTTCTGGAACGTCGCCACCGCTATCAGCTAAGGTCTGGTCGTTATCGATTACAGAACGTCGCCCTATACGTGCAATCTGCACCCCGTCCGACAGAAAAAAGTTTGGTAGAAGGACGATGGGTGCTGGGAGATGCTAGTTGTCGCTTCAATGCACGTTCTGAAATCCTTCGCTGTGCTGTTAATCCAGAGGGGCCATGCGATCGATGTCGCTATTACGAACAATCATCCTAAGCAAGCCCTAACTACTGACCGTTTCCCAATATTTCGCCTATTTCTAAACGACTGCCATTAGCAAAATCCGCTCCCGATTGCAGGCGCTTACCAGCCATCTGCACTTCTCGTAGTAGCAGAAGTCCGTCGCCAGTTTGTACGATCGGGCCAATCCCCTTGGCAATTTTAACGACTTCTCCAATATTTCCAGACAGGGAAGATAGAGAAGGCCAACTCTGTTCTAGCACTTTCAATTCCGGGGGCAGATGCGGCCAATAATCCGGGCTAAGGGGTACTGTTGCGCTAATTTTGAGCGGATTTCCCCGAAATATAGCGGCTGAGTTGGGATAAAATCCCCGTACTTGGTTATGCAGTTGGATGGCTGGCTTTGACCAATCCAGATAGTAATTTTCTTTTTTAATCAGAGGCGCGTAAGTAGCCACGGCGGAATCTTGCGGAATTGGTTCTATTTCTTGGCGTTCTAATTTGATGAGTGTCTCGATTAATAAGTTTGCCCCTAATTCCGATAAGCTGGCGGCTAAATCTTCGGCGTTGTCTAATAATCCGATTTCTCTATAAGCCTTGAACAGCATGGCACCAGTATCCATACCAGCATCCATCAGCATAGTGGTGATGCCTGTTTTTGTTTTGCCATGATAAAGGCACCATTGAATGGGGGCAGCACCTCGGTATTCGGGCAAAATCGAACCGTGAACGTTGATGCAGCCGAGTTTGGGCAGATCGAGGATTTCTTGAGAGAGAATTTGCCCGTAGGCTACTACCACAAAGGCATCGGCTTGAGCTTGCTGTAATTTAGCGATCGTTTCG
Organism: Leptolyngbyaceae cyanobacterium; assembly: GCA_036703985.1. Classification (GTDB taxonomy): domain Bacteria; phylum Cyanobacteriota; class Cyanobacteriia; order Cyanobacteriales; family Aerosakkonemataceae; genus DATNQN01. The sequence goes on along the minus strand of DATNQN010000151.1, from coordinate 240 downwards.
GGGTCTTTTTTGATTCGCTGGGGTTGCCAAATCGGTAATTCATGGTCTGATGCGACTTTTTTGACAGGTGAGGGAATTAACTCGTTACCTCTTCCTCGCCGTTTATCCGGTTGGGTAACAACTGCTAAAACTTCAAATTTACGATCGTTTAATAAGCGTTCTAAGGTAGGCACTGCAAATTGAGGCGTGCCGAAGAAGATGATTTTCATGTGGGTAGGGGCTAGGGGCTAGGGGCTAGGG
>DATNQN010000150.1 GCA_036703985.1 Leptolyngbyaceae cyanobacterium | reverse complement strand
TACAAACTCTTTTGATGGCAATGGGAAATCAGGGGATATTACGATCGATACTAAGCGACTGAGTATTTTTGATGGAGCCACAATTAGTTTAGCGACGGGTGTAATCATCGGGCAAACTGTCTTATCTACAAAAGGGGGACTGGGAGGAAATTTAACTGTGACGGCTTCCGAATCTGTAGAAGTGAGCGGCGAGTCTGGAGTATTGGGAGATCTCGGTTTCGCACCGACTTCTCTGACTACTTTGACTGCAAGTTCTGGTAGAGGTGGAGATATTCGCCTCTCGACACCTTTGTTAACCTTGCGAGATGGGGCGCTGATTTCGGCTGCTTCTTTGGGTGCAGCAGATGCGGGGAATATTACTTTAAATGCCGATCGCATCGAAGTGCAAGGCATTGGCACAAATCGTGGGTTGAGCAGTAGAATTGAAGCCTCGGCTGGCACCCTGTTGAATTTTGACAATCCCAACGCTACTGGAAATGGGGGTTCGCTGAATGTGAATGCAAGAGAATTAATTGTTAAAGATGGGGCAATATTTAATGTCCGAGCATTGGGAACGGGGAGTGCTGGTAATATTAATGTGGTAGCAGACTCGATCGCGCTGGACAATCAAAGCAGCATTGACGGGAGAACTACATCTGGTCTGGGCGCAAATATAAATATGCAATCTCTTGCGCTCCAGTTGCGCCGCAACAGCCGTATTGCAACGGATGCGGGTGAATCTACTGGCGGTAACATCGCGATCGACACCAATACCTTAGTAGCTTTGGAAAATAGCGATATTACTGCTAACGCACAAAGAGGTGCTGGCGGTCGGGTGAGCATCAATGCACAAGGGATTTTTGGTACTCAATTTCGAGATGGACTTACCCCGCAAAGCGATATTACAGCGACCTCTGAGCTTGGCCCCCAGTTTAGCGGTGTGGTAGAAATTAATACACCTGATGTTGACCCCAGTGCTGGTTTAGTAGAATTGTCCACCAATTTTGCCGAGGTGAGCGATCGCATTGCTACAGGTTGTCAGGCGTCTAGGACCGATCGCTTTGCCGTCGTCGGACGCAGCGGCTTACCGGTTACTCCTTACGATTCCCTCAACGGTTGGTATGACACAACAGGAGTCTCTTCTGTAAGAACTCAACAGCAACAGAACAGGAGAAATTTGCGATCGCAATCTTCTAATTCTCAATCGTCAATTGTGGAAGTGACCAGATGGGAAATTAATCAAAAAGGAGAAGTGGAATTGGTAGCTAATGCCTCTAATTCGAGTGCCGGGAGCGCTTGGAGTCGATTAACTGGGTGTGGACAGTAGGGAAGCGGTCAGATCGGGTAAAAAGGAAAAGATACGTAGCTTAAAAACAGATAGGCTTGCCAAACAGAGTACAATAATTGCTGAGGGTGCTAATAAAAAAAGGCAATTAGCGCTAAAGCTGGGTGCTTTTGGCAACTTTAACCCAAAATAATATGAAGTTTCCCGATCGATCGCTCTATTTAGCAACTACCCTCTGTTGTTTGTGGCTTTTTTATCCCAACGCCACCACTGCACAGATAGTCCCCGATACCACGCTACCGAATAACAGCATTGCAATTCCCAACGGTAACAGCATCCGCATTGAAGGTGGGACAACTGCTGGCGGCAATTTATTCCACAGTTTTCAAGAATTTTCTGTTCCCACTGGCAACGAAGCATTTTTTAATAACGCTGTTGATATTCAAAATATCTTCAGTCGCGTCACTGGCAACTCAATATCCAATATTGATGGCTTAATTAGAGCTAACAGCACAGCCAACTTATTTTTAATTAATCCGAATGGATTTATTTTCGGACAAAACGCACAATTAAATATCGGTGGTTCTTTCCTGAGTTCTACAGCAAATAGTATTAAATTTGCCGATGGGAGCGAGTTTAGCACCACCAATCCAACAACCCCATCATTGCTAACTATTAACGTGCCAATAGGTTTGCAGTTTGGTACAAATCCAGGTAGCATAGTTAATCGCTCCCAAGCCACCGCACCAGTAAATTTACCAACTCTTCCGATTCCGCTTCCTTTTGATAACAAAGTAGGATTAGCAGTGCAACCAGGGCAAACATTAGCTTTAGTTGGTGGTGACATTCAACTAGATGGAGGTAATTTAACTGCTTCTACCGGACAAATTCTCTTAGGTAGCGTGGCGAGTCCGGGTTTAATTAGTTTTTCTTCCACTCCTTTTGGTTTGACTTTAAATTACGACAATATTACTAATTTTGGCGATATTCAAATATCAAATGGAGCGCTCGTCAATTCGACCGGATTGGGTGGTGGCAAAGTAGATATTCGAGGTAGAAATGTCAACCTTAATGGTGGACTAATTTACGCTCTGACATTGGGAAATATTGATGGTAGAGGCATCGATATTAATGGCCAAAAGTTGAGTGCTGAAGGTGGATCGCAAATCTTTAGCAGCACGCTGGGAACGGGTAAGGGGGGCGCTGTCAATATCAGTGCTACTGACTCGGTGGAACTCAGTGGCATCGGATATGATAGTTTTCAAAGATTTGTTCTTCAGTTTGTCGTGACTGGTTCGGGAAATCTCTTCGATCGGCAAATTATTCTCAATAGTAGCGCTGCTGGTAGTGGAGCGGCAGGAGCGATCGCAATTGATACCGGGCGACTGTCGATCGAAAATGGGAGCGTCATAGTTAATGGTACTTCTGGTTCTGGTAATGGCGCAGATATAACTATTCGTGCAAGATTACTCGATCTGATTGGTTCTGCAATCACCAACGGGTCAATAATAGGAAGTACGGGCAGGGGAGGAAATATCACCTTTGAAGGAGAAAGGTTAATCGTGCGCGATGGCGCTGTTTTGCTCAGTCAGACGCGCAGCGATACACCATCGGGAAATATCGACATTCGAGCATCTGAATCGGTAGAAATCTTACGTTCCCCCGATGGAAATATCCAGCCGACTTTCCTCGGTACGACTACGATCGGTCAGAATGGGAAAGCCGGGGATATCAATATCGACACGCAACGATTGATGATTTCTGATGGCGCGGGAATCAGTGCGGCGACTGGTGCAATTGTCGCCAACTCAGTGTTTGGTACGAATGGGGGGCTGGGAGGCAATATCGCGATTAAAGCTACGGAATCGATCGACATTGCAGGTATTTCAGGGGTTTTTGCGGTGGGATTTCAATTTGGTAGCTTCCTCAATGCGGAAACCGCTTCCTCGAATCGGGGGGGTGATATCGAAATTTCTACGGGAGTGCTGACACTGAGGGAAGGGGGTTCTATTTCTACCTCGTCTTTAGGCAGGGGAGATGCGGGAAATATTACGATCGATGCAGCGCGGATCGAACTTGTCGGTAATAATTCAAGTGAATTTAACAGTCAAATTCTGGCTGCGGTTGGTATTACTCCTAATTTCACTAATCCCAATGCTACGGCAAATGCGGGTTCGCTGACTCTGAATACTAATCAGTTGATTCTCCGCAACGGGTCAATACTTGGCGTTAGGAGTTTCGGCAGTGGTGGCGCTGGTAACGTTAATGTGGTGGCAAATGCGATCGCTCTCGATAACCAAAGTAGCATTGATGGCAGAACGGCATCGGGTGCAGGAGCAAATATTAACCTGCAAGCGCGGGAGATCCAATTGCGCCGCCACAGTCGAGTTGCTACTGATGCGGGTAATTCTAACGGCGGTAACATTGATGTCAATACCAATACCTTAGTTGCCCTGGAAAACAGCGATATTACTGCTAATGCAGTCAGCGGTTCTGGAGGAAGGGTGAGTATCACTGCGCGAGGCATCTTTGGCACTCAGTTTCGAGATAGTCTAACTCCCCAAAGCGATATCACAGCTACTTCTGAACTTGGCCCCCAGTTTAGCGGGACGGTAGAAATTAATACACCGGATGTTGACCCCAGTTCGGGGTTAGTAGAGTTATCGACTAACTATATGGATGGGAATTCGCGCATTGTGACTGCTTGTAATTCCAATCCGGGAAATCGTTTTGCCATTGTTGGCAGTAGTGGTTTACCCTCTACTCCTGACGATTTTTTTACTGGTTGGTACCGCACCAAACCAATGTCTTTACCGAGACCAGTAGAAAATCAGAACAGGGAAAATTCTCTCTCGCTACCATCACCGATTTTAGAAGCAACCAGATGGGAAATTAATCGAAAAGGGGAAGTAGAATTGGTAGCGAGTATTGCGAATGGGAGTGTTGGAAGTGATGGGAACGCTGCAACTAGGTGCGGTGTTTGAGAATGCGATCGCTTACATTTTTTCTTTACCCACCTGCGGTGAATCGTAAAAGTGACAATGTTGAAGTGAAGCGCTATACCTGAGCGATCGATAAAGCTATCTCCCATTTTGGTATTCTAAATCATAAAAAACTACATAAAATCTTTAGAATCTAGTTTTACAATGCAGAATAAAGTCAAAATAATGGGCAGAAATGGGTGCTATTTCCAATGCTTATCTCTACCTTGATGCTCAAAACATATGAAGCAGCCCGATTGCTGGCGATGGCTAACGAGTACGATTTTTAGTTTGTGCTTGACTACGGCTAGTCCGATTTCCGCACAAATCGTTCCAGATAACACTTTACCAAATAATACGATCGCCATTCTCGACGGCAATACGATCCGCATCGAAGGCGGCACTATTTTCGGCAGTAACTTATTTCATAGCTTTCAAGATTTTTCTTTACCAACTGGTACGGAAGCATTTTTCAATAACAACATAGACGTTCAAAATATTATCTCTCGCGTCACGGGCACTAACATATCTAATATTGATGGATTAATTCGCGCTAACGGCACTGCAAATTTATTTTTAATTAATCCCAATGGCATTATTTTTGGTGCAAATGCCAGATTAAATATTGGTGGTTCCTTTATCGCATCTACTGCTAACAATCTGACATTTGCAGACGGCAGTAACTTTTCTGCCACACAACCAACTGCTGCGCCTTTACTCACGGTTAGCGTACCCGTTGGTTTGCAGTTTGGGCCAAATTTACCCGGTGCGATCGAAGTGCGAGGTGCAAATCTCTCTGTGGAAACAGGCAGAACCTTAGGTTTGGTGGGTGGCGATGTCTCGATTTCTGGTGGTAACAACCCATCAGCCACCGGTTTAACGGCTGGGGGAATTCCGATCGCAATTATTGAAGGAAATGCCATACCAACTACACCAGGAGGAAGAATAGAATTAGGTAGCGTTATGCAAGGTAACGTTACTTTTAATTCCACAAATAATGGTTTTACTTTTAGTTATTTAAATATCCCAAATTTCGGCAATATCGAACTTTCACAATTAGCCAGAGTCGATACCAGCGGTACTGGTGGGGGAGAAATTCAGATTCAAGCTAGAAATTTACAAATTAAAAAAGGTTCTCGCCTTTCCTCTTTTACCTTAGGCAATTTGCCTGGGGGAAATATGACGGTGAATGCTTCTGAGTCAATCGAAATAACTGGTACAGGAAATTATGAAGAAAATGTGGTGCGGTTCGTAACGGGAACTGTGACGCCCAATAATCTCCGTAACGGTTTATTTACGATCGCTTTTGGCGCGGGGAAAGCAGGCGATATCACCATTAATACCCGTGATTTTATGGCAAGTAATGGGTCTTACATTGCTGCTTCTACCTTTGGTGGTGAAGGTGGAAATGTAACGTTAAATGCTACTCGTTATGTGGAACTCAGCGCTACTTTTATCGCTACTGGAACAGGGGTAGGCAATGCTGGTGATGCTGGTAAATTAACCTTGAATACTAGCAGATTTATCGCTAAAAATAACGGACTTTTAGTAACTTCTAGTTTTGGTGCTGGTAGAGGAGGAGATATTGAAGTTAATGCTTCTGATTCTATAGAAATTACGAGCAGTAACCCGATTCCTCTTTCACCTACAGCTAGGGCATTTGGGGGCATTTTTACTAGTGGTTTGGGGATGGGAGATGCGGGGGAATTGCGCGTAAATACTCGACAATTAATTCTTCGCAATGGTGCGGCTTTAGCTGCTAGTTCTTTTGCCCAAGGAGAAGGAGGAGATATTACGATTAAAGCAACAGAATCATTGGAATTAACGGGAAATTCGCCTGATGGTCAGCTTTTAAGCGCGATTACTTCCGTTACCGAACCGGGATCTACGGGTAGGGGAGGAAATTTAAGTATAGAAACCGATCGCGTAATTTTACGAGATGGCGGAAGAGTGAGCATTCGATCGCGAGGTAGCGGAGATGCAGGCAACTTAATATTAGATGCTAATTCGATTTTGATGGATAATGAGGGAGGTTTGGAAGGTACTTCTGTTTCTGGGGAAGGGGGAAATTTTACCGTGCGATCGCGTAATATTCAAATGCGGCGCAATAGTTTTATTTCGGCTACTGCCGGTACGGAAGGCGGTGATGGCAATGGCGGGAATATCAATATCAATGCAGATACTTTAGTTGCTTTGGAAAATAGCGATATCACGGCAAATTCTCTCACCAAACAAGGGGGAAGAGTATTTATCAACGCCCAAGGAATTTTTGGCATTCAACCTCGTTTATTACCTACTTCCGAAAGCGATATTACTGCAACTGGTGGAACGCCAGATTTAAATGGAACGGTGCAAATTAACACTCCTGATGTCACGCCGGGAACGGTGTTTATTGAATTGCCAGAAAATTTTTCCGACCTCAGCAATCAAATTGTCGCGGGTTGCCCTGCCGATCGCGGTAATCGTTTTGTGGTTACCGGAAGAGGCGGCTTACCTCCCGATCCTTCCCAAATACTGAGGGGGAGGACGGTTTGGCGAGATTTACGCCCGATCGATATTAGCGATCGTACTTCTGTCAGTTCCCATTACCCATCCCCCATTTCCCACTCCCTAATTGTGGAAGCAACCCAATGGGTAATTAATGCCAATGGTGAAGTAGAATTGTTGGCAAAATCGGAAAATAGTAACTATCAATTTGATAATTATACTAATTGTAGCGGTTAACAAAATTATGATAAAAATTCGTTCTATAATTAAACTAATTTATTATCCTTTCTGGTGGGGATTGTTAACTTTTTTAATAGTTACCGCAGTTTTACCAGCGATCGCCAAAGAAAACTTTCGACCGATTCAAAATGCAGACATTCAAAATAATCATTTAAAGTCAGCAGTTGAAAATAATGATAATAGTTTATTAGAATCAGGCCGAACTTTATACAATAATGGGAGATTCGCCGACGCCATAGAAATTTGGCAACAAGCTGTTAAAGAATTAGAAAAAAATGGGGATTACCCACAACTTGCTCTCACCCTCAGTTACCTGTCTAACGCTTATCAAGAATTGGGACAATGGGAAGCAGCGAAAATTGCGATCGAGCGAAGTCTAAGCATCTTAAAAAATCAACCTAATGCCGCTATCCTCGCCCGATCTTTGAATACTCAAGGCAGTATCCAATTAGCCAGAGGACAAACAGAAACCGCTTTGGATACTTGGAAACAAGCCGAAAAAATCTACCGACAAGCTGGCGACGAAACGGGAATTTTAGGTAGCCAAATTAATCAAGCCCAAGCTTTACAAAATTTAGGAATGTATCGGCGGGCAAAGGTTACCTTAGAAGAGGTAAATTCTCGCCTACAAACTATGTCCGATTCTCCGATTAAAGCGGCTGGGTTGAGAAGTTTAGGCGTAGCGTTGCAAGTAGTAGGAGATTTAACGCGATCGCAACAAGTTTTACAACAAAGTTTAACCATTAGCGAACAGTTAAACTCTCCTGCTGATGTCAGCAACGCGATGTTTAGTTTGGCGAATACCCTCCGCAGTTTAAAAAAGCCTCAAGAAGCTTTAGAATTTTATCGCCAATCAGCACGAATTGCTACTAATTCTCTGGCTAAAGTAACCGCGCAATTAAACGAATTAAGCTTGTTATTAGAAACCCAAGAAATAACGAAAGCCGAAACTTTATTACCGACTATTCAAACACAGCTAGCAAAATTATCACCCAGTCGAGAAGCTATTTATGCAGAAGTGAATTTTGCCCAAAGTTTGATGAAAATAGCCGATCCGCAAACGAAGCTTTCCGTTTCTGCGATCGCCAATTACCAAGAGATCGGTCGAAATTTGGCTAAAGCAGTGCAAGCAGCCAGAATACTTAAAGATCCTAGAGCGGAATCTTATTCACTCGGACAATTAGCAGAAGTATATGAAAAAACCCAACAATGGGAAGCGGCGGAAGATCTAACAAAACAAGCGCTGATTTTAGCACAACAAATTAATGCTTCTGATATTATTGCTCGTTGGCAATCACATTTGGGCAGACTTTTTAAACAACAGGGAGAAGTTACCAAAGCGATCGTTGCTTACACGGAAGCTGTCAATAACTTAAAATCTCTGCGGACAGATTTAGTGGCAATTAATCCAGACGTGCAGTTTTCTTTTCAAGAAAGTGTCGAGCCTGTTTATCGTCAATTAGTAGGTTTGTTATTGCAATACAATCCCGGTCAAACTGATTTGGAAAAAGCGAGAGAAGTAATCGAAGCGTTACAACTAGCAGAATTAGATAACTTTTTCCGGGAAGCTTGTTTGGATGTTAAACCACAAAGAATCGATAGTATAGATCCGACAGCCGCCGTGATTTATCCGATTATTTTACCAGACCGTTTGGCAGTGATTGTTTCTTTACCTGGTAAACCATTACAATACTATCAATCGGCGGCTTCCCAAGCAGATGTGGAAAAAACGGTGGATTCTTTGTTAGAGTCATTCAATCCATTTTTTTCTAGTCAAGATCGTTTGAAGCTTTCTCAACAAATTTACGATTGGCTAATTCGACCGGAGGAAGCAAAATTAGCTGAAAATAAAATTAAAACCCTGGTGTTCGTGCTGGATGGGGCGTTGCGAAACTTGCCGATGACCGCTCTTTATGATGGTAAGCAATATCTGATTGAAAAGTATGCTTTAGCGGTAACTCCTGGTTTGCAATTACTAGCACCCCGCTCTCTTGCTCAACAACAACTGAAAGTTTTAACAGCCGGGATTACGGAAGCTCGTCAAGGTTTTTCTGCTTTGCCTGGTGTTAAATTAGAATTAGCAGAAATTGCGGCTGAATTGCCTGTTAAGTTGTTTTTAGACCGAGAATTTACGCCGACTAATTTGCAAAATCAAATTCAAGCAAATTCTTTTTCGATCGTTCATTTAGCGACTCACGGACAATTTAGTTCTAACCCGGAAGAAACTTTTATCCTGACTTGGAATGACAAAATTAAGGTAAAGCAGTTTGAAGATTTGTTGCGCTTTAGAGAACAGGGAACGACAAATCCGATCGAATTGCTGGTTTTGAGTGCTTGTCAAACTGCATCGGGCGATCGGCGGGCGGCTTTGGGGTTGGCGGGCGTGGCGGTGCGATCGGGTGCTCGCAGCACTTTGGGAACGCTGTGGTCGGTCAAAGACCAATCGACAGCGATTTTAATGGCAGAATTTTATCAACAGATATCGCGGGGTGTCAGTAAAGCAGAAGCTCTCCGTCAAGCACAATTAACTTTATACAAGCAACCTAAATATCAACATCCTTTTTATTGGGCACCTTTTATTTTGGTGGGAAATTGGCTATAAAAAAGGATGAAGGATGAAGGATGAAGTATGAAGAATTAAGTGGGAAAAGTAGGAAAAGTATGAAGCTGGGGTAAAGTAACAAAGTTTACTGTTCTCTGTATAGTACGCTGTTGCACTCTGTGGTTCTATTCATCTCCTTGGTGAAGTTTTTATACAAATATCAGTTGGATTTTCAGCATTTTAGCTGAGGATAATCAATTAGTATAAAGACGATAATTGGGTGAAAATACTTTAAAGTAAGTTTCATAGGTAAGCCAGTTATGACTAAAACAAAAAATCTTATATCTGTAAGTCTTTTTTCGATCGCTCTATCCCTAGAACTAGCTATCGTTCCAGGCTTTTTAACTAAAGTACAGGCCCAAACTTCCACAGATCGGTCTCAAACTATCCGCAATAATTCTGTAGCGAGCGTTACATTCGATCCCCCAGCAGGCGATCGACCGGATGACACGGCAGGAGGCGCGTCTCGCGGTGAAGGATGTCAGTCCGAATCTGCTAGTGTATGCGTCGTTCCTTTAATGCCAAATACCAAAAACGGGTTAACGATTGCCGAACGTCCGACATTTTTCGTGTACGTACCGGAAACTTCAGCTAAAGAAATATTTTTCGGATTGAACGACGAAAATAATCAAAATTATTACCAAACAAAAATTCCGATCGAAGGTAAATCCGGTATTCTCCGATTTCAACTGCCAGCTAACGCACCGGCGTTAGAAGTGGGGAAAAATTATCGCTGGACTTTTATTATTATTGACGAACAGGGACTCCGAGCAGATAGTCGGGGAGTAGAGGGAAGTATTCAACGAGTAGTAGCAAATCCCACCTTAGTCAGTCAGTTACAAAACCAATCTCTGGTACAACAGGCAGTTTTGTATGGCAAAAACGGGATTTGGTACGAAACATTAACTAGTTTGGCAGAAGCTAGAAAATCAAACCCTGATTTAGAACTTACCTGGCAAAACCTATTAAAATCAGTGGGATTAAATGCGATCGCAACTAAGCCGTTGATCGACTAAACTTCATTACCAAGGATCGATCGCCGATCGACATCGAGGGTGCTTTGAGATTTTAAGGCTAGAATTTTCCTATCTACCTAGCTCTAGGTCTCATTTTCAGTTCCCATATTATCGATGTGGCCAAAACTAAAAAAGCCTATTAGTCGATGGAGCAGCTTATTAGTTACAGCATCCAGCGTGGCAGGATTAGCGATCGCAGCTAATTATATCGGCGTATTCCAGCTTTTAGAATGGGCCACTCTCGATCGATTTTTTCGCTGGCGTCCCCGCGAACCGATCGATCCTCGAATTGCGATCGTGACAATTGACGAACCAGATATTACTCATGTAGGTCGATGGCCGATTTCCGATGAAATTCTCGCTAAATTAATCGAAAATATCAAAAAAGAACGACCAATAGCCATTGGTTTAGACCTTTATCGAGATTTACCTGTAGAGCCAGGTCACCAAAAGTTAGTCAATGTATTTAAATCCACCCCTAATTTAATCGGCGTGGAAAAAGTAGTGGGAGATAGCGTTCCTCCCCCATCAACTTTAAGCAAACTCGATCGCGTAGGCATGGCTGATTTAGTCTTAGATGCCGATGGTAAAGTGCGTCGAGGTTTACTATCAGTCAGAGGCAAAGATGGGAAAACTAAATTAAGTTTGGCAACCAAATTAGCTTTGATCTATCTGGAAAAAGAAGGCATTAATCTCCGGATGGTCGATGCGAAAAAAAAGCATTTGGGGTTAGGTAAAGCAGTATTCGTGCCTTTAATTGGTAATGAAGGAGGGTACGTTAACGCTAATGCGGGTGGTTACCAAATTTTATTGAATTATCGCGGAGATTTAACAAACTTTTATACAGTACCGCTCAAAGATGTATTAGAAAACCGCATACCGTCCGGTAGTTTGCGCGATCGCATCGTACTAATCGGTGCAACGGGAGCTAGCCTTAACGACCTTTTTTTTACTCCTTATAGTAGTAATTTTTTCACCAGTCCCCAACGAACGCCAGGGGTAATTATTCATGCTAATTTAGCCAGCCAAATTATTAGCGGTGCGTTAGAAGGACGCCCTTTTATTAAAGTTTGGCCAAAAAAAATCGAATGGTTATGGATTATTACTTGGTCTTTTATCGGCGCAACTGGTAGTTGGAATCTCCTTCAGACCAACCTGTTAAAAAATAATCTTTCCTTCAAATGGTTAGCATTCGGGAGTGCGGTTTCGATCGGTGCAGGTAGCTTAATTGGTGGGAGTTACGTAGCTTTTTTAGCTAGTTGGTGGTTACCTGTAGTTCCCTCCCTAGTAGCATTTACCGGATCGGCGATCGCGATCGCCGGTTACCACAGCTTACAACTCAACCGCGAAAAAATCGATCTGGAAATTCTGCTAGAAAATACCACCGAACACTACGATATGGTAACTGCTGAGTTGGAAGACAAAGCAGAAAAAGCACGACGAGAAAGCGAAAAAAAACTCGCGCAATTTTTAGAAGCACTCCCAGTAGGAGTAGCTGTTGTAGATGCCAACGGCAACTTTAATTATTTAAATCGAGCGGCAGAACATTTGCTTGGCAAAACATTCATATCCGATATTACTACCGAGCGATTGCCAGAAGTTTATCAACTCTATATAGCGGGAACCAATCAAATATATCCCTTTGAAAAATTACCCGTATTTCGCGCTCTCATGGGAGAATCTTCCGCTACCGAAGATATCGAAATTCATCAAGGAGAACAAATCATTCCCATCGAAAGTTGGGCAACCCCCATTTACGACGAATCCGGTACTATAAGTTATGCAATTCTCGCTTTTCAAGACATCACCGAACGAAAAAAAGCCGAGTCGGAAAGATTGAAATTAACCAATCAAGTCTTGCAACTCAACGTTGCTTATTCCCGCTTTGTTCCCCGTCAATTTCTGCAACTTTTAAACAAAGAAAGTATTATTAACGTCGAATTAGGCGACCAAGTACAAAAGCAAATGTCAGTTTTGTTTTCCGACATTCGCGACTTCACTAGTCTCTCGGAAATCATGACTCCAGAAGATAATTTTAAATTTATTAATGCTTATCTAAGCCGCATGGAACCTGCAATTATCGAAAACCAAGGATTTATTGATAAATATATTGGGGATGCGATTATGGCACTGTTTAGCGGTGAAGCAGATAATGCCGTGAAAGCAGGCATTTCCATGCTTCATTTATTACATGAATACAATCAAACCAGGGGCAGACCAGGGCGACCGCCGATCGAAATAGGCATTGGCATCAATACTGGTTTAATGATGTTAGGTACTGTGGGCGGTCGCTCTCGCATGGATGGCACGGTGATCAGCGATGCTGTTAACGTAGCGTCTCGCGTAGAAGGATTAACGAAAAATTATGGCGTATCTTTATTGATTTCTCAAGATACTTTTTTTTCTCTTAATAACCCTAATGATTATGCAATTCGCTTGATCGATAAAGTGAAAGTTAAGGGTAAATCGGTTAGCGTCACTGTTTATGAAGTATTTGATGCCGATCCTCCGAAAATCAAAGAGGGTAAATTATTAACTAAAACTATATTTGAACAAGCTATATCCGTTTACAGTCTAGGTAATTTATTGGAAGCATCTCGCTTATTTGGTTACTGTTTACACATTAATCCTGGGGATAAAGTGGCGAAAATTTACCAGCAACGCTGTCAAGGGGAAGAAGGGCTAGGGGCTAAGGGCTAGGGCAGGAGGAAAGGGAAAGGGAAAGGGAAAAGAGAAAATTTTGTAACGCGGAGAATTCTGACTCCTGAATTCATCCTAAAATCAAAAATATAAAATATAAAAATCAAAAATCATGATTTCCTCAAATCCCTCGATCGAATTTTTTGAAGGTATTTCCGAAGAACTCAGTAATGTTAGCTTGCGGCGAAATCGCAACACTGGGGTTCGTTCCGTGTTAATGACCTTCGAGCGGTTAAAATCTTTGGAAAAATTCAATAGTTTTACCAAAAAGTTTTCTAAATCCTTGTGCTTGATCGATGCAGAAGGGGTAATTAGCGTTGAACCTTCTTCGGTAAAATTTTTATTTGGTGGGCCAGAAGGAGATGATTTAGAGCGGGTAGAATGTGCCTTTGAGATCGATCGCGAAGATCACTGGGAACGATTTATGCGCTTCATGAACCGCTATGCTGAAGCAAATGGTATGGCTTATGGCGAAAGGTAATGAAAGTAGCGATCGCAGGTGCAACGGGATTTGTCGGCAGTAGTTTAGTACAACGACTGCAAGCAGAAGGACATCAAGTACTGGTCTTAACTCGAAATCCAGACCATGCTAGAAAGGTGTTTCCCAGCAGTAACTTCCCCAATCTAGAAATAGTTGCCTATACACCCACTGAATCCGGTGATTGGCAGACTAGTATATCTGGTTGTGATGGGGTGGTAAATCTGGCAGGAGAATCGATCGCAGAAGGACGCTGGACGCCAGAACGCAAGCAATCGATTTTAGATAGTCGTCAACTCGGTACGGCGAAAATCGTCGAAGCAATTGCTCGATCGAACTCTAAACCATCAGTAATGGTCAATGCTTCCGGCATCGGTTACTATGGCACCAGCGAAACCGCCACCTTTGACGAAAGCAGTCCTAGCGGCGATGATTTCCTAGCGCAAGTTTGCCAAGCTTGGGAAGCAGAAGCTAGCAAAGTCAAGGATTTGGGTGTACGCTTAGTAATTCTGCGTTTCGGGATCGTACTGGGAATGGGAGGTGCGATCGCCAAAATGCTACCTCCATTTAAACTCTTTGCAGGTGGGCCAATCGGCAGCGGTCGTCAGTGGTTCTCTTGGATTCATAGAGACGATTTAGTGAGCCTGATTTTGTATTCCCTCACCCACCCGCAAATGCAAGGTGTATTTAATGCTACCGCTCCTCATCCAGTTAAAATGACCGAATTTTCCCAAACTTTCGGCCAAGTTCTCCACCGTCCTTCATGGTTACCCGTACCCAGTTTTGCCTTAGAAGTATTACTGGGGGATTCTGCCAAAGTAGTTTTGGAAGGTCAACAGGTTTTGCCAAAACGCACCTTAGAATCTGGTTTTCAATATAAATATTCAACTTTGAAGCCAGCAATAGAAGAGGTGGTCAGTTAAGGAGTCAGAATCCAGAATTCTCCGAGTCAGAATCCAGAATTCAGGAGAAATATAGGAGATTCCAGTTACCTGAATTACGGCATAGAAACCCGGTTTCTTGAAGAAACCGGGTTTCTTGATGTATCCTGACTCCTTTCACTCAATTGCTTTAGAATTCAACCGTTTACTAATCCAACTTGCCGCTCCACTGACGATCGCACCTGCCATCAAGATACCGATCGCGGGAGTAAATAGCGGTTCCCAAAGTCTGTGCCATAAATCTAAACCCAAAGGAACTCCAGCTGCTTTACCCAATAAAGCGATCGCAAACCAGAAAAAAGCAAATAACACCAAGAAAAAATCCCACATCAAGGCCACATTCAGCCAATTTAATAACTTATCTTTCATATTGGATCGCGGCTAAAGATTTGATTTGACTACCAAGACTTAGAATATCGTTAACCAATCTCTAGTGCAATCATTTTCTGCCACCAACTAATTCTCTTTCTAAATTAACCTTAGTTTTTTTCGTAGATAAATAAATCTCCGAATCATCCCTCTTTTGACAACCCTATTTTCATTTTAATATTCTCAAAATTTGTCTCGTTCGCTTTCCAAATAACCGTGATTGCTCCCACATTTTTGTGATAACAATAGAAACTTATCTAATCGTAGGATGGGTTAGGCACGGGCGATAATTTCAACACTTTCAAGCAATAATTAATTTCCGTGCCGGCACTTAGTTAAAAACATCCTTAAATTGGTATCTTACAGAGGCTAATTAGTTAAAAACATCCTGAAATTGGTATCTTACAGAGGTTAATTAGTTAAAAACATCCTTAAGTTGATATCTTACAGAGGCTAATTAGTTAAAAACATCCTTAAGTTGATATCTTAAGTTGCAAAACTTGAGTTGTGCAATCGAGTTACACGGTGCAAAATAATACCGTGTTTCTATAGCGAGCCTAAATGAATTGCGAACAACTAAACCCCTCCCCACCTTCGCCTTCGTAAGGAGACGGCTAGACTGGGGTTGATTACTTAAATAGGATCGCTATAGCAAGCGCACAAGCAGAAATTATTCTATTTTCCAGGGTGTAAATGAAAATCGCTACCAATAGAATTCAGGAAATCGAATCATATTCTCAATCAGTTACTCTACCAAGTCACCGATATAGTACTAAAGATACAAAATCATTTTTTTGGCTGGAATGGCAGGCATATCGAAATCATCTTTACTTTTGCTGTCTTAAGTGGATGAAATCTAACCCAATTGATGCCGAAGATGTACTGAGTCAGGCAATGCTGAAAGCCTGGAATGAATGGCAAAAATCTGAAGGTAAAATAAAACATCCTAAAGCTTGGTTCACTCGAATTACCTACAACTTCTGCATGGACGTGCATCGAAAAAATAAACGAGAAGCACTAAGAATTGCCAAAATTGAGGAGATTAAATTTGAAGATTGCCCTGTATTCTCTGCAAGGGCAGAATTTCCCGAATCTAATATTCTAGATCGAGAGATGCGGTTATATCTCCGCCATCAAATTGAATCCTTGCCTACCAGACTTCGCCAGCCTTTTATCTTGTACTGCTGTCAAGAAAAATCTTATCAAGATATTGCCAAACAACTTACTTGCACTGAAGAAACCGTTCGCAAATGCGTTAGAGAAGCCCGCCTAATTCTGCAAAAGCATTTAATCAAATATATCGCTGGGGAAGATGATACTGCTCTAAATTCCGTCTCATCATCTTTAAATTTGGAAATTCCTTTGGCAGAAAAGTCCCCACCTTCCTCTAATTGGGAATCATTAATTCCCACCAAAAGTCCGGATGAAGAAATTAGCTATCAAATCACCGTACTATGTCAGGAAACCTTACCACATCATTGGTACAGTTCCGTCAATCCTCTGGGCTGGAGATGAAAGTGTACTGATTTATACCAATTAGTATTTTCAATGACAGATTTGGAAACCCCCCAACCCCCCTTATTAAGGGGGAGCAAGAGAGAGGGCTATCCCGCCCGTGGGAAAGTTGAGAAGATGTTGCCGCAGCCCAAAGGTAAGCATAGTAAGGGTTTTAGGGTTTGAGGAGGGATTTTTGGAGAGAAAATTTGCCTGTAACTCGAAAAATTCCCAAATTGGGGTTGGGCAACGTCTTATCTAGTAAGTGGTTATAGGAAACCGCTTAGAGTCTATGTATTAGTTACATCTTTTCTAACAAAATAATGAATACATCCCGCCAAATACAGTTTGTACTCGGAACAATTCTCCTGTGGTCATCTACAGCAGTCAGCAGCTTTGCTGCTAGCTACACTATTAACCCTGAAAAGTTTCAGTCAGACACGGTGAAACTTCCTGTTGAAAGTACTCCGGTTAGGTCGTTAAATCTCACACCGGATACTACTTTAATTGCTCAGAATGTTGCAGATCAAATTTCCAACATTGCTAGGCAGCTTGATAGATATAATGGTTATATTCCAAAATTTGAAGATGCCTTGACAAAGCCAGACAGTAAACAAATAATATTGGCGTTCTGCCCATCTCAACCTCAAGACAAAGTTGACTTATGTTGGAACATACTACAGATGTGGTCAACGGGGAAAGAAATGCAGGTTCTGGACTCCAGAAATTGGGATTTACTAGACAAAATAAGCGATGTAACCCAAGCAGTTAGCGAGGCTAGACGACAAAGAAGGGGTCAATAATCGGTGAGAGTAAAATCTTAGGACTTAGGCAAAAAAAATTCTTCCTACCCCTCTCGTTCTCCCCTAAAAGGGGCTACCGTGTATACAGATCTCGGCTCATTCCAAAACTATTGAAAGATCCCCCTAAATTCCCCTTAAGAAGGGGGACTAAGAAGTCCGGTTCCCCCCTTAAAAAGGGGGGTTAGGGGGGATAAAACCGCGATTAGCAACAGATCTAATACTTGTGTATACACAGTAGCTAAAAGGGGAGAGGAGTAAGCCCTATTTACGACACAGACTAAATCCCAAAAATACCGATACTTCAAAAAGAAGCCAGTCTAAATTATGTCTGGACACTTTTCCCCTTCATTGCTACAGTTCTGCCCATCTTCTAGTTTGGAGATGAATGCTCACCTTTTCTTAGAGGAAAAGCCAACTAGACAAGAGCAGAAATTGAACACTTTAAGTAAGTACGTCCAGAACTATCCCCAAGGATGGAAAAAAAGGTTAGAACTGGCTAATTTGCTTTACGAGATGGGAGACTGGGAAAAAGCCGTTGCCGAATATCTTCAAGTAATTGAGCGACAACCTAATTTACTTGGCGTGCGGCTGCAACTGGGGAAAATCTTGCAAATAATGAGGCGAGAAAAAGAGGCTGTAGAAATATATGAAAAAGGCTTATCCTGTTCCGACAATGCAGCGACTCAGCATCATATCAATGGATTGATTGCAGTTTGTCGAAATGAGAGTGAAAAGGCGATTGTTGCTTTTAATTTAGCAGCTAGTTTAGAGCCTGAAAAAGTAGTTCACTGGCTGGCTTTGGCACAAGTGCATCAGCAAATAGAAAATCCTCTGGGTGTGCTAAATGCCTTGAAGCAGGTTTTGTCAATTAACCCAGATGATATTGTGGCGTTGATTTACGGTTATGATGCACTGCTGGCGGTGGGGGATACGACTGCCGCTACAGAGCGGTTGAACGGAATTATTGCCTTAGCTGGAGATGATTTTCGGGTACTGCAACGACAAATCGAGCAACGTTGTCAGATGAGATTGGTTTCAGGTATTGAGGGGAAACTGACTAAAAAGATGATTACCTCTTTACTGCAACAAACTCCTCATGGGGCTGAGGCTCATAAATGCCTAGCTTATTATCACATTCTGCGGGGAGATTGGGAGCAGGGCGTGAAGGTGCTGGCAGACTTTACCGCCGAACATCCAAATTATCCTCATGGTTGGTATTACTATGGGCGATGCTTGTTCGACACGGGAAAATATCAAATGGCAGCACAGATGATGGCGAAAGCTTATCAACTGTATGCCGATGATTGTGCAATTTATCAGGGGTTATGTGAAATTTTACCTCACCCCCTGCCCCTCTCCTACAAGGAGAGGGGAGAACCTAAGAGGGGAGTAGGAGGGGAGGGGAGTAAGACGACTCTTGCTTCCATAGTCGAGGAGATGCTGAAACGATTTCCTCAACGCTGGAGTGTTTGGGCAACTGCGGGGCGGGTGTTGGTGGAATATTTTAAAGAGTTTGAACGAGGGTGTAGCGTTTCTGAGCAAGGGATAAAACTACAGCCCCAGTTAGCTGAGGCTTGGTTTTGTCATGGGCGGGTGTTAGCGTTGGCGTTGAAACATCGGGAAGCAGTGGAAGCGTTGCAGATAGGATGGGAGTTTGTACCAGCCGGGGCTTATCTGCAATCCGTACCTGCGGCGGTGTGGCTGGGGGAGAGTTATCGGGTAATGGGGGATGTTGGGGCGAGTCAGCGATGGTGGAAAGTAGCGGCTGAGGGATGTCAGGAATTGAGAGATTTTAACCCGACTATGGCTGATTACTGGTTGGGTAGAGCTTTGACGGGGTTGGGGGATAGGTTGGGGGCGATACAGGCTTATGAAAGTGCATTGAGTCAGCAGTTGTTGTATCCAGCGCGTGGGGAAGTCGAGAAGATTTTGCAGAAATTGAAAGGTAAGGGGAGGAAAGGTTCTAGGGGTTGAGGGTGGATTTGTTGGGGAAGAAAAATTGCTCGTAACTCGAAAAATTACGAAATTAGGCTTGGGAAACGTCTAAATAATTGGAACGAAAAAACACTTGGTATTGCTGAATTACCAGCAAGGAGTATCATATGTCTTATACGTCTGTTAATTACCAATCGCTCGATCAAGTTTCACAAGAAGACTGGGAAAAAATCGGTCGCTCCTTCCATATTTCAGCTGTCGAGGCAAAAGAATTATGTGAAGAGAATATCCCTAAAATTCAAATAGAAAAAGTAAGCGTAAATCAAGAAGAGACTCAGGATGAAATTGAACCAGTAGCATTCGCCGTTACAACTAATTCTACGCCACCGAAACGGGATGATATTCGGCTAAGCCCGGAAATTAATATTTTTGAAATCGTCAGTGGTCAAATAAGTCTTGAGGGGTACGTTGATAGTTGGGATGATTTTGACTTGCGGGTAGTGACTTACCTCAAATTATTAGGCATAACTTTAAATGAGCGTGAGTATCGACTAAGCCCTCAAAATAGTTTTATAGAATTTACCTGGGGAATTCACCTAGTCAATTTAAGACTTGGGATAGGACTCAGAGACAGCGGTGACGGACGGAAACAAATATACATCCGTGGTAGTGTAAAGTACATCTTCAATGAAACACCATTCGATCTTCCCTTGGTAACAATCTAGAGGAACTCAGACAATTTTTCTTCAGTGCGATCGCGCTTCAATCTTCAATTATCACCAAGAAGTGCGATCGCACTTCTTAAGTAATTTCACAAAAGCACTCGCAAAAGCGTAGCATCCTCCGTTTCTTCCCTCTAAAAGAGAGCGATCGCTTTTACAGCTAAGATTTGTACAAAATAGGACGCGAAGTAAACAAATATAAGCGTGTTGAGGATTTTGTAATCTTCTCAGCACTTAGTTGCTCTCCTAACAGATGTAGCCAAATGAGCTTCTTAATTTAACCCTAAAATTTGAACGAAAATGAAAAGTCGAGTTTTAGTCCTAGCTGCCTTAGCCGCCTCCCTTGGATTATCGCTACCCAGCAAAGCCGCTAGACTACAGAGTCATGAAGGAACTGCTATACAAACACAGCTTTTAGCTCAGTTGAATTGGATTTCATTGGTACGGCAGGACGAGGAATTCAAAGCTGAGATGCCACATCCAATCACACCAGAAGAAGGCCCGCGACTAAGAATGGGGTCGATAACAAGAAGCCTCTTTACTTCTGAACCAGATGATACATCTACTTTTTCAATAGATTACAGGCTTTTGAACGGTCGTTCAGATGAAGCTATTTTAGCGCGGGCAGCAGATGAGGCGCTCAAACTAGCGCTACAAAAGCGCAGGAAAACTCACTTATTAGACAAAGTTAAAAAGATTTCGCATCCTGGGACTCTCTTCCCTATCCCAGGACGAGAAGTCCGGGAAGAAGGACTGGAAGGAGTGTGGGTTCTAAGAGTTTACGCAGACATAGGAATCCAAATTTATACGATTGAGGCTAGATCTAGTCAGGAGAATGTAGATAAGTTTCTCAATTCTTTCACTCTGAATCCGCGCTAAATAGTAGGTGACTTCCCGATTGGCGATCGCATTGTTGATTGCGTTCTTAATCTGATCGGCAGCTTTGTGCTAGCGCGATCGGGTAGAGTGCGTTAGGCAAAGCTTAACGCACCTTCTCAATTTTACGATTACAAAAATCAGAACTTTTCCCCAAGCGTCGAGTTGCTGAATAAGTATTTTCCCTGGTTAACCCCCCCAGCCCCCCTTGGTAAGGGGGGAGTAAGAGATAGTTACTAAGGGGGGAGCAAGAGAGAAGAGGCGATCGCTTTTTATTTAGATTAAAATCCAGTCAAGGATAACTATCAAACTAACATGGGAAACTACAAGAAAATCACTTAAAGATTCCTTTCCCTCTTCCCTGTTATCCAAACAGCCAAGCATTAATTTTTTGCAGACTATCCCAGTCAGGTTTTCTAGTTAAACCATCCTGAATATTTTCTTGAATTTCCTGACGCAATTCTGCATCTAAAACCAATACTTGTTGAGCAATTTGAACGTGCTGCCGCACGCCAGTTTGACCCATTTCTAACATGGCAGAAGCTAAATTTACTCTGGCTTGGGGGTCTTGAGGTGTTAATTTTACGGCTTTTTGTGCTGCTTTCAAAGCTTGATTGGGCTGATTATCTAACAGGTACAACCAAGCTAAACAAGTCCAAGCAGCACTCGTTTTGCCTGAACGATCGCAAATTTCTTTAAAAACAGGTATGAGAGTTTCCGGACTTTCACCAGCTTTGTAACGTTCAATACCAGACTCAAATAATTCACTAACAGTTTTTTCAGTCATTGCCAAAGATTAGTTTAAAAATTCCAACAGTGGGAGAATACGGAAAGGACAGAAATTGGTTTAAAGAATTTAGATTTTAGATCCTTTGTCCGAAACAGAAAATCTAAAATCCAAAATCATCCGCTTCTGTCCTTTCAAAACCTTGAGTTATTATAATTAAATCCGCACATCACACGGCAAAAGATTTACCACAACCGCAGGTTTGAGCAGCATTGGGGTTAGTGAATTGAAAGCCTCCGCCAATCATCGCATCGCTGTAGTCCAGTACCAGACCGTAGAGGTAAAGCAAGCTTTTGCGATCGCACACTAACTGAAAGCCATCATAATCAAAAACATCATCATCCGGCGTAATAGCGCTAGGATCGATAAAATCCATCATGTACGACATCCCAGAGCAACCCCCTTGGCGCACGCCTACCCGCAGGCAGAGGTCTTTTCCTTGTTTTTCCCGCAAGAACATCACCTGCCGTAAAGCAGATTCGGTGATCTGGATACCCCGTTGTTGGGACTGAGTTGCTGAGGTCATATATTTGCAAAACTCCTTATGCCGATTACCGTCAACTAGTTTGTGCCTCTTAAATTTATTTTATCGACTTACTACCGATTCTTAAACGGGAAAGGATGAAGTATAAAGGATGAAGTCAGAATTCAGAGGTCAGAATTCAGAATTCAGAAGTCAGAATTCAGAATTCTCCGAGTCACAAAATTTTCCCTTTCCCTTTCCCTTTCCCTTTCCCCCTGCCCCATGCCCCCTGCCAAATAGTAAATTTAGTGAACTGGTATTATTTCACTCCCTCACCGACTCACCCGCTCACCTTAAGATCGGTATAGCTCCGGAAACTGGAACATCCTTAAGTTTTATTGGTATCTCTTTGGTCTATGACAAGTCTCAATCGCTCTACCCTACGACGGTTAAAAGAATTAACCCAGATTCCCAGCGTGTGGGAGGGCGATCGCCGTCCTTTATCTTCCGATAGTGAAACCGACACCCAAGCACAAGCCGAATGTATTGTATGGGTGGATGGTTCTCAAGGAATCGTTCGCGCCCTCGATATGGTAATGCCCGATTCTGGCCCAGAGGCAATTGTCCGCGCTTTACTGCGGGCAATGGAATACCCGCAAGGCCCATCCAAACCAGCCAGACCGCAAAAAATAGTCGTGCGCGATCGAGAAATCCAGTTTTTCCTGAGGGGAGTACTGCAAGAACTAGATATCGCGATCGATTACGTACCCACCCTGCCTTTAATTGACGAACTATTCCGCGAATTCCAAGAAAATGCCACTACTCAACCTCCCCAACTACCGCCTCAGTACGCCCAGCAGTTAATCCAAACCGCATACGATATTTGGCACACCGCACCTTGGGAATTTTTAGAAGAGCATCAAATTATCTCCGTCGAACTCAACCGTTGGGATATCGGCACTTTATATATTTCCATCATGGGAATGTCGGGAATGGAGTACGGGATTTTGTTATATCGCTCTCTCGAATCCCTCCAACGATTTCGCTCTACAGTCATACAACTGCGAAACGAATCGATCGAAAAGCTCGAAGATGCCTTTCTCAAACAAGATTGCTTATTCGTTACCTTTGAAGAAAATGACGAGTTAGAACTAGAAGAAGATGAAGAACTTGAGTTAGCCTTTTTGTCAGCTTCAGATGTAGAGCCTTCTTTTGGTAATATTCATCCCCTAGAAGGATTGCGTTCTTCTTTATTTGAAGAAGAAGCATTAGCAGTTTTAATCACGCTAGAAGCCTTAAATCGATTTTTACGCGCCCATCGTCGGAAATTGGGCAGCGATGATTTACCCAAACTCAGTAGTCGCTATCGGATTCCCTTACCCAAAGATGAAAATACCAGCAACCAAGTAGCCTCCGTCACGGTAGCTACCTTACCCGATGTAGCGGCAGAATTGTTAGAAATGGGCTGGGAAGATGACGATGAAGATGATGAAGACGACGACGATTTTGAATATTACGAAGACGACGACGATTTAGAAAACGAAGAAGACGATGGCCCATTTCTGAAAGATGACTTAGTGCCGGAAAATTCTTTTCTGAGCCTTGGCGTCGTTTCTTGGGAAATGGTAGACATTTTGCGCGAAAAACTAGGGCACGACCTCTCACTTGAAGGGGTAGAAACTACAGGAGAAGGTTTACCAGTGATTTTAATCCAAACCTCTCGTCCGAAAGCAAAAACCCTGATTGAGAAAATACAAGAAGCTGGTGGAATTAAAGGAATTTTCTTTAATCCCGGTGAAGACCCCTTTGAGGACAATACTTACGATTTGGGCATTATCCAAGCAAATAACGGAGATATGTTCCTTTTTGGTGAATTCGGTCATGACGATCCCGCTCATCAAGAAGCTCGTAAAAAATGGGATCGTCGTTGCAAAAAAAGCAAAGGCTATTGTGGTTTGTTAGTTACTAGAGGATTAATGGGAGCTTCCCGGGGTAATCCCCAATTACAAGATATGATGGCTTTGTTTGAAGCTCGATCGATCTCTCACAGAGAATTGGGTTTGGGTACTCTGCAACGAATGATTAGCGTTGACTGGGAGTAGGGAAAGAGTAAGGGGCGAACGCTCCGGGTGTCAGAGAATTCTGACTTCTTACTCCTAAAAAGCTACTATTTAGGGCTTACGCACTATAACCTAAGAAACCCGGTTTTTCGTTTTTACCATGATGCTGGTATAAGGGAATTACGTTAAAAAACCGGGTTTCGATCGTAAATTTTACTCTTTATCAAAAGTTTAACTGCTCACAAAAGTTAAGTGATTTATATCACTTCTAAGCGTAGATTTATTCTACTGATATTAAACATAACTTACATTAAATTTTATTTCACCAGTTTTTCACTTTCTTCAGCTTTAATAAAAAATAAAGCAAGCAGTACTGGAATTGAATATCCGAAAGGTTACTTAAGTAATTACTACACACCATCCTATTAGAGAGCTTGCCAAATTACCCTAAGTAATTCAATTCATTTACTTAGCGATCGTACTTAAGTAATAATGATTTTGCCAAAAATCATCAAAGTCTAAATTAATCATCCAACCCCTTAAGAAAATCATGAAAGATTTTTATGTTGTATTTCTGTATACTTCTAAAAACCTACGAATTGTTTACAACTTAATATTAAGTAATTAAATTGAAGTCTACTAAATTAATCGAGAGACTATAAATACAATAAGGGGGAAGCAATGGCAGTACAATCACTAGCACAGCAATGGGCAAAAAAATATCTAGAAGACCTTTACTTACCCGATCGAAAAGATATTTCAGAGGGAGAGGAATTGTCTTACCTGGTCTCTCAAGAAGGAAGACAAAAGACTGCCGACCAACTAATCCATGCCTTGAGATTTGTCAGCGCCCAAGCTTGGAACAAAACGGAATCCCTTTTAGCACAAGAAGTTCGCAGACATAAAATTAATCCTAGATTAATCAATCCTTGGGATA
The DNA here is from genome assembly GCA_036703985.1 of Leptolyngbyaceae cyanobacterium. Lineage (GTDB taxonomy): Bacteria > Cyanobacteriota > Cyanobacteriia > Cyanobacteriales > Aerosakkonemataceae > DATNQN01. The sequence continues at coordinate 3,534 of DATNQN010000150.1, read as the reverse complement.
TCGCCGCAGATTGCTTTCGGATTTATGACAAAGTTTTAGAACTTTATACCCAGCAAACTACATCTCGGCAGTTATCTTCAGTTGTCAAATTAGCCGATCGCTCTAACCAACTTTATCAACAAGCGCTAGAAGTTTATACAGAACAGGTTGCCCCCAGCCAATTAGCAGCATTAATTGGCGACGAAATCGGAATGCTTCAGAAGAAATATACGGCACATGACCCACGAGTAAAGGGATTTGTTAGTTTGCAAATTCACTTTACCAGTCAAATGTTGCTGGAAATGCTCTCACCTTTAGAGCAAACTTTGATGAGTGCCTATTTTAAAGTGATAGACGACCACTTTTATATGCCTTTGCAAAGAGCGTATGAAGCCGCCGCCACTCATGATTACGACTCACCAGCTTTAGGTGCGGTGCAACAACTTTTACCTGAGAGTACTGCGATCGCAAAAAAAATATATCAAAGAGTCAGCCAGTTATATCCAAACTACCGCAGCATGAGCGGAAATTTAAGCCAACCGAAAGTTAAAACTTCTAGCATCCGAGATGTGGAAATGTTCCAAGTTTACTTGTGGCTGTGTGCTTTAGAAGGCAGCATCGCACCCATCCAGCAAGAGTTATTCCCGCTTTGCATCATGCTCTATCCAGTTTTAGGCGTAAAGTGGGAATTACTGCGGCAAATGCTCCATTTACTCGGTCAAGAAATTCGCAGCCGCTTGAATGCAGAACAATCCGCCAAGTTTATGCCCTATTTCCAAGCACTGTGGGAAATGTTTTCCCCAGAAGTGTTCACCGCGATCGGCATTGAAAACCCTAAAGTAGTTAATGGCTAGGGAAAGGATGAAGTCTGAAGTCTGAAGTCTGAAGTCTGAAGGATGAAAATTTATTATATTTATCTCCCTCTCTCCCCTGCTCCCTTGCTCCCTTGCTCCCTTGCTCCCCTGCTCCCTTGCTCCCCATCCCCCCATCTCCCCATCCCCCCAACGGTCGCTTTGCATTACAATCTGTAAAGAAAAGAGAGAAGGAATGGGTGAATGCGAGTTGCGATCGTCGGGGCAGGATTAGCGGGAATGGCGACAGCGATCGATTTAGTCGATGCTGGCTGCGAGGTTGAAATCTTTGAATCCCGTCCCTTTGTAGGCGGTAAAGTCGGTAGCTGGGTAGACGCCGAAGGTAACCATATAGAAATGGGTTTGCACGTCTTTTTTGGTTGCTACTACCAACTATTCGATTTAATGAAGAAAGTAGGCGCGATCGAAAATCTGCGCCTGAAAGAACATACCCACACCTTTGTTAACCGAGGTGGGATCACGGGAGAATTAGATTTTCGCTTCATCACCGGTGCGCCTTTCAACGGATTAAAGGCATTTTTCACTACCTCCCAACTTTCCCTACCAGACAAAATCCAAAATGCCCTAGCCCTTGGCACCAGTCCCCTAGTTCGCGGTTTAATCGACTTCGAGGGCGCGATGAAAACCATCCGCGATCTCGATAAAATTAGCTTCACCGACTGGTTCAAAAGTCATGGCGGTAGCGAAGGTAGCATCAAAAGGATGTGGAATCCCATCGCCTACGCCTTGGGTTTTATCGACTGCGACAACATTTCCGCCCGTTGTATGCTCACCATTTTCCAGTTTTTCGCCGCCAGAACGGAAGCATCTATTTTGCGAATGCTGGAAGGTTCCCCTCACGAATATCTCCACAAACCGATAATTGAATATTTAGAAGCAAGAGGGGCAAAAATCTATACCCGTCGTCGAGTCAGACAAGTTTTATTTGCCGAAGAAGGACAACAAACTCGCGTTACTGGTTTAATCGTTGCCCAAGGAGAAACGGAAGAAACCATCACCGCCGATGCTTATGTTGCCGCTTGCGATATACCGGGAATTCACCGTCTATTACCCGAACAATGGCGGAAATGGTCGGAATTCGACAATATCTATAAATTAGATGCCGTACCAGTCGCCACCGTGCAAATGCGCTTCGATGGTTGGGTAACCGAATTGCACGACATGGAAAAGCAAAAACAGTTGGCTCAAGCCGCCGGACTTGATAATCTGCTATATACTCCCGATGCGGACTTTTCTTGTTTTGCCGATTTAGCTTTAACCAGTCCATCGGATTATTATCGCGAGGGACAAGGTTCTTTGATGCAATTGGTGCTGACGCCGGGAGATCCGTTTATCAAAGAAAGCAATGAAGCGATCGCAAATCACGTCCTCAAACAAGTCCACGACCTCTTCCCCTCTTCCCGACAATTAAACATGACCTGGTACAGCGTAGTCAAACTCGCCCAATCCCTCTATCGCGAAGCCCCAGGCATGGACCCCTATCGTCCCAACCAAACCACACCCATTCCTAACTTCTTCCTCGCAGGTAGTTACACCCAACAAGACTACATCGATAGTATGGAAGGAGCCACCATTTCCGGTCGTCGCGCCGCCAAAGCAATCTTGCAACAGAAAAAGTAGTAATGACGTAAGTTGCTAGTTATCGTCGTTGATGCTGGTAGTAGGTAGTAGGTAATAGGTAGTAGGTGAAAAAAAGAATCTATATCAAAGACTACTCACTACCTACTAGAAAAAATTTTACCCCCTACCCACTACCCACCACCCACCACCCACTACCCATTACCCAACATGACAGACTGGCTAGAACACAGCGTACAAGTAGAAGTAGCAGTTCCCATTGAATTAGCGTGGAGTCTTTGGTCTGATTTAGAACAAATGCCACGCTGGATGAAATGGATCGAATCAGTTCACGTATTAGAAGATAATCCCGATTTATCTCGCTGGAAACTAGCTACTGGCGGTTTAGAATTCAGTTGGCTATCTCGCATTTTAAAAATAGTGCCCAATCAAATCATTCAATGGGAATCCGTTGATGGTTTGCCGAATCGAGGTGCAATTCGTTTTTACGATCGACATGGCAGCAGCATTGTTAAATTAACTGTTGCTTACGGTATCCCCGGTTGGCTGGGTAAATTAATGGATAACTTATTTTTAGGGCGAGTAGTAGAATCCACTATTCAAGCTGATTTAGAAAGATTTAAAGAATACGCTCTCAAAACTTACGCCAATCCATAAATATCGATATTTTTCGGAAAAACTAGGGCTTTATATTAAAAATTGAGATTTTCCGGAACAAACGAGGGATTTTCAACCAGGTTTATCCCGTCCAGTAAGCTTAGCTAAAACTTCCACTAACTTATCCGGCTCGACAGGTTTCGATAAGTGCTTCTGAAAACCTGCTTTAAGTATACGGATGCGATCGTCATCGTCAACCAACCCCGTCACGGCAATCGCTGCAATTTTTTTACCTCGCCGCGCCTGACGCGACTTCACCTCACCGATTAGCCAGCAGCCATCTGCATCTGGTAACTTGATATTGCTGAGTGACATACTCACGCTTCCTGAGTACAGGTAAGCGTGAGCTTCTCAGAGACTCTTCAATGAAGACATAATCTGAGCTTTTAAGGCGTGTGTCCCACGCGCTTTTATATTCAAACTTGCATTGAGATCCCTACACAAACTG
>DATNQN010000149.1 GCA_036703985.1 Leptolyngbyaceae cyanobacterium | reverse complement strand
TGGTGGAAAACTTCTGCCGTCTTGCACTAGGGAGTTAGGCGTGTCAAATCTTTCTTTATCTAGCGATCGTCAAAAGCGCAACGAAAAGCAGTGTCGCTTGACACCCGAAGGACAGAAAATTCTGGAAGCGGAAATTTCCCGCAGAGGCGTTAGCGGCAAAAAACTAGCAGAAGAAGCGGAAATTAGCCGCGATACAGTAGCTAAAATCAGACAAGCTAAAGAACCTGCTACCCTCAGTAACATCCATAAACTATTCAGTAGCCTGAACCTGGATTTGGCAGAAAACCACTACGAATCCGGTATAGTGGTGCTGAATTCGCAAAATAGCCGTCAGCCGAAACAGCACAAACTCAAATATCCGGAATTAGCAGACATTTTCACCAGCAATGAAAATTATCCACCCGAAAGACCGATCGCAGCTTATCATGCTTGCCTTCCGACCGGATGGACTCGTCCTACCGTTACTGGATTACCGGAAATCTTGATAGATTTACAAGACATCCCGCCTGGTGAAATTGGTTATGAAGCTATCTTTCAGTTTGTAGCTCATTTGAGCATAGATCCAAGTATACCCGAATCGATGCGCCAAAAACTCGAAGCTTGGCTGAATACCAAAGTTCCTGATATTCGACAAATTTTAGATCGAATTAAACCTCAACCAAAACCAGAAAGTTTTTACTTAATGATTTGGTTAAAAACCGCACCGCAAGAAGTAAATCGTTATTTCTTGCGAGCTTGGTTTGCATCTGAAACATTTGAACAAACAGGTAACCAATGGGAAAAAGAACCACTTTTGTTGCCAAAATTAGAAAATTTAACCTTTACCTTAACTCAAATTTCTCGTGAGATTTTGCCATCACTACTAATAGAATGCGGTAAAAATCGTTGCGCTCAAAGCGATTTAACAGTTGAATTCTTTTTACCTCACAATCTATTCAATCATCAAGTAGATCAATGGCTAATCGAAGAATCGCTAGGTTTACCGATCGGAGTAGAATACAGAGTGGTTGTTCGTTCAGAAGAAAGGCTTTCTTTACCCTATCTTCGGAAACGAAAAGAATGGGAAAAGAAGTGGCTACAACTCAAAGAACTAAGTTCCTCACCTTGTACTAATTTATTTGTATCTGGAGATTGTCACTGGAGAGAACTATATGCAAGATTGACAGACAAAAATAACGAAAATATTTTAGGATGTCAGATCGCCGTTGTAGCCAATCAACCCGATCAAACTAATATATTTAATGCGATTCTCCAATCGGCAGCCCCAGTTGCAGTATGGTTGAGACAGAATTTAGATATTAATTGTCAAAATGCTTTGAATCAAGTACTTAATTGTCAAATTGCCGAACTGCCAGATGCCGTACAAAGCTGTCGCACAGAAGCGTTTAAATGTAGCGATGAACCTCATATCGGCGCACACTTAGCGTTACTTTGGGAAGATCCGCACCGCTTACCGCCTGATATTACACCACTATTAATGCCCTGACGGGGCGACAACTATAGCTCAAAGGTAGATTGGATAAGCGTTTCGGCGCGACGACCTCGTTGATAATAAGGTAATTTATGAGGACTTAAAGACATTAATTTAGCAGTTTGTTCACTAAATAAATCTAGAGATTC
>DATNQN010000148.1 GCA_036703985.1 Leptolyngbyaceae cyanobacterium | reverse complement strand
TAACTTCTGCTGAAAATTGCGCTCAATAGTCAACAGAGTTCGTGTGTTCATTATTGTTGGCTTATGCCGATATATCAAACATATTGATGCTCAAACTCCTCTTGGGGTGGTGTGCCTGCGGCGCACCCCCTGAACGGTTACGTAGTAATTATAGCTTTAATATTATTTAGTTAAAATTTTTAGTTCTAAGTGCGATCGCAAACAGGCACAAACATATTCAATGTCTTCAGAGGTAAGACCAAAATAAGAAGGTAAGTTAATACCACGTTGATAAACTTTATGAGTAACTGGGGTTGGTGTAGGGTTTTGCTGATACATCGGCATCTCTGAAACTGGATAAAAGTAAGGTCTAGTTTCTATCCCATGTAATTCTAACGCTTTCATGAAATTGTTTCGCTCTGCTTCTGTGTATCCCTCGACTTCAAGGCACACCAGCCAATAAACATTGCGAACATAATCAGCAGTAAAATTAAGCTTTATCCCCGGAATATCTGCTAGGTAACTTTGATATCGTTCAAATATCTTAATTCTATCTTCAATTAATTCATCTATCCTTTGCAATTGAGCTAGCCCTAAAGCAGCTTGTAAATTAGTCATGCGATAGTTAAATCCAAGTTCGTCATGCCAATATCTTTTTAAAGGACTCATAGCTTGGTCTCGCAAATGCTTCGATCTGTGATAAAATGCTTCATTATTTGTGGTTATCATGCCGCCTTCTCCACAAGTGATAATTTTATTACCGTAAAAACTAAAGATACCGCAATCACCTAAAGAGCCTGTTTTTTGTCCTCCTATTTCTGCACCATGAGCTTCAGCCGCATCTTCTAATACTAATAAATTATATTTTTTAGCTAGTCGATTTATCTCAATTGTATTGGCAGGATGTCCGTAAAGATGAACTGGAATTATCGCTTTGGTATTTTCTGTTATTGCTTTTTCAATTTGAACCGGATCGATACATAACGTATCTTCTTCTATATCAACTGTTACAACTTTAGCCCCTGTATAAGCTACAGCATTCGCAGTTGCAATAAATGTTAAATCCGGAACAATCACTTCATCTCCTGCTTTAATTCCATAACTTGCTAAGGCGAGATGAATGGCTGTAGTCCCGCTAGAAGTTGTCAGGGCATATTTCGTACCGCAATATTCAGCAAAGCTTTCTTCAAACTCATTGATGTAGGAACCTAGAGAGGATATCCAACCTGAATTCATAGCATTATTAACATATTCAATTTCCAATTGGGTAATAGATGGCTTTGATAGCGGTATAACTTTTTTCATAAAACTTATACAATAGTTTATTCGAGCAAGTAGGAGGCAAATACTTTAGTATTTTGTATAATATTATGATTTTTATACCATGTATTAGAATTATCTGCCACAGTTTGAAGCTGTGTTGAAGACAAATTTTGTAAAGAGGGATCGGGGACTAAATAATGCTTGTGCATTTCTAAACCATCAGCTTCTGAAGGATTATAGCAAGAACAAATGGGAACTAATCCATGAGCGCAAAAGGCAGCAAAAACACTTGATTTGCCCAAATCTCCTGAAAAACGACTATAATCTATAAAACCTGCTAAAGAATTCAACATGAGTTCTCGAATCGCTTCAGCAGGCTGAAAACCCATCTGCACTAAACGTACCCCTGGAAAGTCAGAGGGTTGCAAATCGAGAGATTTACCGATATCGCAAATTTCTTCGATCCCTAAAGCTTGGCAACTGTACAGTAATGATTTCAGGTGATTTTGGTAAACGCGGGCCCGATCGCTCCCACCAAATACAATCATTCTAGGAGCGCGATCGCTCAAAGGTGGAACTAGATCTTCGGGTTCGCCAATCGTGGAAAAATCGGGAATACACTTGACAGGATGCTGCAACCAACGCTCTAAAACTGTTTGAAAACGAGCGCTGTCTGTGATAACCGTTGTGGCAATTTTGGCAAGGCGACGAGAGACTATGCTCTGAATGGGATGTAAAAAATTGAGCTTTTTAAATTTTAAAAACGGTAATTCATGGAACATAACAATCAATTTGATGTTCTGCTGCTTGATTGCTGTTTCTAAAGCAGTTGCTAACCAAAAGGGAGCATCCCATTTATTCCGTAGATAAGGATAATTACTATAATGTAAAATGATGCCTTCAATATTTTCGGGTAATCCTGATAAAAACGCTTCTACAGTATGAGCCGATATCCCAGTTGCCGGAAATCCAGCCACAATAGGTTCTATTTTGATTCCTTGTTGAAAAACTAAAAATTGCGTAGCGATTCCGTGAGCGCTTAAAAGTTGGCTAGCTAATTGAATTGCATAATCACCGATTCCATCAGTATGGGGTGGAAGTCTGGGTACAATTTGAAGGATTTTCATTTGATTTTTTAGTAATCATAAACTAAATAAATTGTTAATAAAAACAGGCTAATTGTCAAGCATTTATTGTGTCTTTTTCAAAACCTTTTTCACTTCTTGTGCCAAAAAAGGAAGCGATGCTTGGTTAAATAAATTACCAAAGAAGCCTGGGATTTCATGTATATTTACTTCTTTAGCTGTTAACTCATGCCATCCCAATCGAGAGCCAAAACACCATTCAAATGATTGAACCTTAGCTCGGAAAAGGGTAATTTGTTCTGGATAGACTTGAGGTACATATTTATCCTTAGCGGCTTGGTTGGCTTTCTCAGCTGCGGAATAACGCAATTCGTGCGCCATTAGTTCGCTAGCATGGGGTGAGGGAGCAGCAACTCGATCGCGATCGATCGATATATTAGCAATGATATGGTTATTTTGACGATCGGTTGTTTTTGATTTTAACAGCTTGTCAATTATTTTCTGCTTGAGTTTAGATTTAACCTTTTTTCCTAACCAATCCGAAAGATATACTAATTTCTCTAACCAGTCTCGCTCATTTAAATTTTCGGCATGATAATAATAACTTTTGCGGATTAGAAAAATTGTTTTATAAAAAAGAGACTGTGTTTGCCAAAACAAACTTTTCTTGGGTAATAATTTAGGTGCATAGGCATCAACCAAAGCCAGTAACGCGATTGTTTCACCTTGAGCGTGAAGTTGTTGAGCCATTTCAAACGCAACAATTCCTCCAAAGCAGTGACCGCCGAGAAAATAAGGGCCATTGGGTTGAATTGTCCGGATTTCTTTGATGCAGTGTGCTGCCATTTCTGTAACAGTATTTTGAAAAACAGGTTTGCCATTTAAGATAGGGTGTTGCAGTGCATAAAAAGGGCGATCGCTCGGCAAAAGATGACTAAATTTAGCCCAAGTTGTCGCGTCTGCTGCCCCACCGTGAAAGAAAAACGGCAATCGAGAACCGTTCGGTTTAATTGGGACAAGACTAGACCAAGAGTTAGTCCACCCTTTTTGGCGCAAGACACTCGCTAATTCTTCAATGGTTGGTGCTTGGAAGAGAGTGGCAACAGGAACATCTTGGCCTAATCTATTCTTAATTTGACTGAATAGTTTTACAGCGAGTAAGGAGTGTCCGCCTAAACTAAAAAAGTTATCGCTTATATGAATTGGTTTAACTTTGAGAATTTCTTCCCAAATTTGCTTAAGTTGGTGTTCCAACTCATCTCTAGGTGTAACAGAAATTTCTCTTGATTCTTGCCTCGTTACGACGGGTGTGGGTAAGGCGCGTCGGTCTATTTTTCCGCTTGGTGTTAGAGGCAGAAAATCTAATTTGACGAAAGCGGATGGAACCATATAGGCAGGCAGTTGAGCTTTGATAAAGCTTCGCAAATTCGCTCCCAGATCTTCAGCTTTTTCTGAATGAGAAACTACTACATAAGCGACCAAACGCTTGTCACCAGGCATATCTTCTCTGAGGATGACAACAGTTTCTCGTACATCTGGGTGTTGGCTTAAAACAGCTTCAATTTCTCCTAATTCAATACGGAAACCGCGAATTTTTACTTGATTATCTATTCGTCCTAAGAATTCAAGATTGCCGTCTGGTAAGTAGCGAGCTAAATCCCCTGTTTTGTAAAGTTTTGAATTTTGAATCAAAAAAGTTTCTTCTAATTCAGAACTTGAAACTAAGAATGGATTGGCGATAAAGCGTTCCGCAGTCAATTCGGGTCGGTTGAGGTAGCCTCGCGCTAGTTGTACTCCTCCAATGTGCAATTCTCCGGGTACTCCGATCGGTACGAGTTGCCCGTAGCGATCGAGCAAGTAAATTTGAGTGTTGGCAATGGGGCGACCGATGGCGGGAGTCTTCAACATTTCGCCTCGATCGATCGCTTCACCGGAGGTGGTGACAACTGTATTTTCCGTCGGCCCATAATTATTAACGACTTGAAAGGGAAGAGAAGGGGATGGATATTGACGCAGCCGATCGCCTCCTGTCAGTAGCAAACGTAATTGAGTTGATTTAGGCCACTCCAATGTCAGTAGAATTTCTGCTAATGGAGTTGGCAAAAAACTAACCGTAATTGCTTGGCTAACTAACCATTGTTGCAAATCGACGGGGTTAGTTACTAAGGTTGGGTTGACTAAATAAACCGTCGCGCCTGCTGTTAGGTAAGGCCACAATTCCCATACTGAAGCATCAAAAGCACTGCTAGCTAACTGAGTCGATCGGTCATTTTTTGTAATTTCAAAGGCGTTTTGATGCCAAAAAACCAGATTTTGCAAACCCCTATGAGGAATTAAAACACCTTTAGGTTGTCCTGTAGAACCAGAAGTATAAATTACATAAGCTAGGTTGTATGGTTTTCCTTGACTGAAAACGTTTTCCTGGCTTTCTCGCTCAATTGTTTTCCAGTCAGTATCTAGGCAAACAGTTGTGGCTTGGCGATCGGGTAGTTTCTCTATTAGAAATTGTTGGGTAAGCAGGATGGAAACTTTGGCATTATCAAGCATAAAGGCGAGGCGATCTGGCGGATAAGAAGGGTCGAGTGGAACGTAAGCCCCACCAGCCTTGAGAATCGCCAACAACCCAATCACCATTTCTAGCGATCGCTCTACACAGATACCAACTAATACCTCTGCTTTGACTCCTAATTTTTGCAAGTAATGTGCGAGTTGATTGGCACGACAGTTTAATTCTCGATAGGTGAGTTGTTGCTCCTCAAACACGAGTGCAGCTGCATTTGGCGTTCTTTCTACCTGTGCTTCAAATAACTGATGGATGCACTTGTCTTTGGGATAATCTACCTGCGTTTGATTCCACTCAACTAATAATTGATGTCGTTCCCTTTCTGTAATCAGAGGCAATTCCCCAATGCTGCGATCGGGATCGGCTACTATCCCGGATAGTAAAGTCTGAAAATGCGCGATCGATCGCTCTACAGTTGCCGCTTCAAACAAATCTGTATTGTATTCCCACCTACCGATCAACTGTTCATCCCGTTCTTCCATCAATAGCGTGAGGTCGAATTTAACAGTTTGAATAGTTGGCGCTAAGCGCATTAGTGTCAAATTCGGTAACTTTAATTCATTGATGGGAGCGTTCTGCCAAGCAAACACGACCTGGAAAATCGGAGTGTAGCTAAGATCTCTTTCTAACTGGAGTTCTTCTACTAATTTCTCAAACGGTAAATCCTGATGGGTGTAGGCTCCTAAAGTAACCTGCCGCACGCGCTCTAGGACTTGCCGGAAACTAGGATTACCGCTTAAGTCAGTCCGCAACGCCAAACTATTCACAAAAAACCCAATTAATCCTTCAATTTCTTTGTGGTTCCGTCCTGCGATCGGAGTTCCCACAATGATATCTTCTTGTCCGCTATAGCGAGAGAGCAAAACCTTAAAAGCCGCCAGTAGCATCATAAATAAAGTGACTCCCTCTTTGTGGGATAGCGCTTTGAGACTGGCCGTTAATTCGGGAGATAAAATAAAATGTTGAGCCGCGCCTCGGTAGGTTTGCACGGGAGGGCGGGGATAATCTGTAGGTAGCTCCAAAACAGGCAACGTTCCGCTTAATTGCTGCTTCCAATAATTCAGTTGAGAGTTTAAAACACCACCAGATAACCATTTTTTTTGCCAAAGCGTAAAGTCTGCATACTGAATCGTAAGTTTTGCGAGGGATGAAGGTTGATTTGCACAAAAGGCGGTGTAAAGTGCTTTCAGTTCCGCCAAAAATACGTTAAGAGACCAACCATCAAAAATAATGTGATGAATGTTGAACAATAACAGGTGTTCTGCTTCATCAAGGCGCAGTAGTTTCACGCGAAATAGAGAGCTTTTAGCTAAATCAAATGGTCGTTGTGCTTCTTCGTCAGCAAGTCTTTGCGCTTCTGCTTGCCGTTGAAAATCCGGCAGTGCTTCTAGATTGATGAGGGGTAAACTAAAACTCGTATGGAGAGCGATCGCTTGAATGGGTTGTTCGTTGATACAAGGGAAATTTGTGTGTAAAATTTCGTGCCGCTGAATAATTTCGCTGATGCTTTTTTCTAAAGCGCTAACGTTGAGAGAACCCAGAAGACGCAACCCATAGCGCATATTATAGGCTGTGCTATTAGGTTCTAATTGGTCTAGAAACCAGAGGCGCTGTTGGGCAAAGGAAAGGGGTAGATTCTCTTGTTGCTGTCTCAGTTCATACGTTGGTATCGATAAGTAACTATCAGTTTGTTTTGTACTAATGTGTTGGGCAAGTTGAGCAATAGTAGGAGATTCAAATATTAAGCGCAGAGGCAGTTCTAATCCCAAGGTTTTTCTAATGCGAGAAATCACTTGAGTAGCGAGTAATGAGTGTCCGCCTAAGTCAAAAAAGTTTTCGTTAATTTGAATTGAACTGACCTTTAGAACTTCTTGCCAAATTTGGATTAGTTGCCGTTCTATGGCATTGTCAGTAGCAATAATATTTGTTAGTTGTGGTTGGTTTAAATCCGTTTCTGGAAGTGCAAGGCGATTGATTTTACCACTCGGCGTTAGAGGTAGAGCATCCAACCGTATAAAAGTTGATGGAACCATATAACTAGGCAGTTTAGCCTTGAGAAAAGAGCGTATTTCGGTTAATGTCGGTTCTTCTCCATTGCCAACAAAATAGGCAACCAAACCTTTATTATCCCGCTCCTCTTTCACGACAACAACAGCATCTCTTACACCTGAATGCTGGCTCAAGATTGTTTCGATCTCTCCCAGTTCAATCCGAAAACCTCGAATTTTTACCTGATTGTCCATTCTGCCAAGAAACTCAATATTGCCATCGCTGAGGTAACGAACCCGATCGCCTGTTTTATATAAACGAGCATTCGGTTCTTGACTAAAGGGATGGGGAATAAATTTTGCTTCGGTCAAATCTAGGCGGTTGAGATACCCTCGCGCCAATCCCGCGCCACCAATGTACAATTCCCCTGGCATACCGATGGGAACGGCTTGCAAGTTGCGATCGAGAATATAGGTTTGCACATTGGCGATCGCTCGTCCGATGGGAACTTCTTGCACAATGGGAGTAGAGGTACTCACCTGGTAGACTGTAGCAACTACCGTTGATTCTGTTGGGCCATAGGTATTTAAGAGTTGAGGAAAATCTCCCACCCACTGCTGCCACAACTTGACAGATTGAGGTAACGCCCGTTCTCCACCAATAATTACCAGTCGCAAAGATTCGGGTAGACTGTAGTTAACTGCAACCAAATCTCGAAGCATTTGCTGCCAGTAAGCGGTGGGCAAATCCAACACGGTGATTTTCCATTCTTGGCATCTTTTTAGAAATGTTTCAACAGAACTCAGCATTTCATCGGTACGTAAAACTAAAGTGCCACCAGAAAGCAAACAAGGATAAATTTCTTCAGCGGCAGCATCGAAACTAATTGAAGCAAATTGGAGAACGAAATCGCTTTGATTGATGCCATATTCTGCGATCGCAGTTTGGGTAAAATTTACTAAAGATTGATGTTCGATCGCTACCCCTTTAGGTTGCCCGGTAGATCCAGATGTATAAATCGCATAAGCGAGACGATCGGGAGAAACTGCTTGGTTAAGATTTTCTGAACTTGCTAAGGCGATCGCATCCCAATCTCGATCCAGACAAACTAACTTTACTCCCTTGTCGGTGAATCGTTCTAATAGCTTTTCCTGAGTTAATAACCGAGATATTTGAGCATCAGAAATAATATATTCTAAACGTTCTGTGGGATAAGTTGGGTCTAGAGGTACATAAGCACCTCCTACTTTCAAAATTCCCAGAATTCCCACTAACATTTCAATTGAACGTTCCACACAAATTCCGACAAGTTCTTCCGCTTGAATGCCAATTTTTTGCAAGTAATGGGCGAGTTGATTGGCGAGTGCATTTAACTCCGCGTAGGTAAACTTCTGGTTCTCAAATTGCACGGCTATGCTATTCGGGCATTGCAATACTTGTTGTTCAAATAATTGATGAATGGTGAGATTTGTCAAAGCATTGGATGAGGGAGAATTCCACTGTTGGAGGAGGCGATCGCCTTCTTCATCCGACATTAAAGGCAGTTCAGCCAGAGAGCGATCGCTCTCTATAACCAGGTTGCGAACAAATGTGGTAAACGAGTTGCTAAAGCGGTTAAAACTTTCCCGATCGAAGGCAGCAGTGTCATATATCCAACGGCATTCTTTTCCTGTCTTTGGAATTACAAACGTTAAGCCATAGGTCGATAAATTTGAAGTGCGATCGAGAGTTTCCACTCGTTCGATCGTGACTGGAAATCGATGCTGAAACCCCAGTTTTCGTAATTCTTGAAGTTCGGGATATCTGAGTAGGATGTCGCGTGGATAAGTTTGGCGACGTTCCACCCATTGCATTTGTTGTTGCACTGCCTTAACGACTTCCCCTATCCCTTGCTTGAGGTCTATTTTGAGACGAAAAGGCACGTCAACCGCCAAGAAATTTTCTAACCCCCTATGAGGGCGTTGACTTGTTGTTAATCTCCATCCCAGATCGAAATCATCTGTTTCTACAGTCCGAGCGAGATAGGCGGCGAAAGCAGCGACAAGAAATTCTTCTAAATTGCAACCTTTTAAATTACTTGCTAAAAAGCCGTCAATTTCGGGTAGAATATGCCAGTTTTGGCTTGCCATCTCTTCGCCAGGGAATGGAGAAAATATATCTTGATTTCCATAAAGCCAATTGCGATCGGGTGAAGCGATGGGCTGTAAGGTGGCTAATTTTTCTATCCAGAATGATTCATGTTTGGCGATCGCAGTTTCTATCTCCTTGAGATACTGCATTTGGGTTGGTTCGATTTCTGCAAAGCAGTCACCTATCTGTAGCTTAAATCTTGTCACCAACTCAGGGATAGAAAGGGTTTTACCTTCTAAAGTCAGCATTTGCGTGAGGGCAACATCATAACTTCCAGTAGCAACGATTAAACGCTCCGATTCAATTGCGGTAATGGTGCCAGGGATAGCGCTAGAAGCAGTTTCTAGCACTTCCAAGTGAGAAACAATGATGAATGTATTGGCGATCGCTAATTTCGGCAAGCCTAAAAGATTTTGATAATTCCCAAAATCTAACGCTCGCATCCAAGCTTTCAAGTCTTCAGCAGGACGATGCCAGGGTAATAAGCATCCAGGACTGGGTTTTTGGGAAATTGAGAAATAGCTGCGTTTCTCTAAATTTTGTGGACTTAAGGTGATAGTATCGTGCTGTAATTCATCAATTAATTCAACAAAGGACTCCAGCGCGGCTTGATAACATTTACCGATCAGGGTAAAAGCTGTTTCATTTGGATCGATCTCGATTGTTACCTGTTTAAGGATATCGCCACTATCTATTAGATGGTCGATCTGATGCCAGGTGATGCCATGCACTTTTTCTTGATTCAAAATTGCCCAAGATGGTGCATGGAGTCCTCCATATTTTGGCAAAAGAGAATCATGGCAGTTAATCGCACGTTTTTGAGGTAATTTAAAGATTTCTTTTGGCAAAATTGATAAATTATAAATACTAAATAAATAATCAAAAGGTCGCTGACTTAAAAAACTGACTAAATCGTCTTTTTCCTGAAGAAGAGGAATCTTTTGGTCAGTTGCCCAACGGTCGATTGATGTACCGCTAGAAATAATCCCCAATATTTGATGTCCTTTTTCCAAAAGATGCTGGGCGCAGGGAATCACCAAAGATTGATGACCGATTAAATAACAGCTAAATGATTGATGTTGAGTTTGACGCTTGGCTAATAAATTGGCAGTCAAGTCTGCAATTGGTCGATCGAGATTAGCAACAATATCTCTTAATAAAGTCTGGAAATCCCACCCAATAGTTGCAATGGTTGCCGGGTTAAATAAATCTGTGTCATATTTAAATACAATTAATAACCCTTCAGGTTGTTCTTCAAGTTCTAGGGAGAGATCGACCATAACCATCCCTGTTTCCAAGGGGTAATCTTCGATTTTTATTCCAGCTACTTCTATCGATTCTTTGGGTAGATTTCTGAGTTGAAATAGCACTTGAAAAAAGGAATTTTGATGGATATTTCGCTTTGGTTTTAATTCTTCTACAAGTTTCTCAAACGGAATTTCTCGGTGAGTCTCTGCTGCCAAAGCAACTTCTCGAACTCGTTTGAGTAACTCTCGAAATGTCGGGTTGCCCTCAAGAGAAGTGCGTAATACTAAGGTATTGATAAACAAGCCGATCGAGTTTTCGATTTCCGTGCGATCGCGTCCTGCGATCGGAGTGCCAACGGTAATATCTTCTTGACCAGTATAACCATAGAGCAATGTCTGAAACGCTGCCAGTAGAGTCATAAACAGCGTGACCTCTTCTTGCTGACTCACTGCTTTCAGCGACTCGCTCAAGGTTTTGGGCAATCTTTGGACTTCCTTACTGCCTTGGAACGTGCGACTATGGGAGCGCGATCGGTCAGTTGGTAACTTTAGAACCGATAAATCGCCTCCTAATTGTTTTTTCCAATAAGCGAGTTGAGTCTCTATTTTTTCTCCTTGAAGTCGCTCTTTTTGCCAGCTAGCAAAGTCTGCATATTGAATCGGTAAGGCAGGTAACGGAGAGGGTTTCTCGCTTCCAAAAGCCTCGTAAAATGCAGCCAATTCTTTCAACAAAACACCCATCGACCAGCCATCAAAAATAATGTGGTGTAGCGTCAGCAATAAAATGTGTTCTTCTTCACTTAATCGCAGTAAAGTAGCTTTAATTAAAGGCAATTGAGATAGGTTAAATTTATGCTGCGCTGCCTGAATTGCAAGGCGTTGAACTTCCGTATCCCGTTCGGAAGTCGGTAAATGGCTCAAGTCTACGAGGGGTAGTGATATGGTGAGAGTGGGTGCGATCGCTTGCATAGCCTTTTCCCCCACTTCGGGAAAGCTGGTGCGTAAAATTTCATGGCGACGCACAATTTCATTCAAACTTTGCTGTAAGGCTGGAATATTCAGTACACCTACTAAATGAATATTGCTAGGACGATTATAAGCGGGATTTCCTGGCTCAAATTGGTCTAGTATCCACATTCGCTCTTGAGAAAATGACAAGGGCGCGGGATTTTCATCGGTTCTTTTGGGAATGCTTTGTTTATGATTTGATTTGGCAGCTTTTTCTTGAAGTTTTTTCTCTAAAAGCGCTCTTTGGGCAGGGGATAATTTGGCAATTCTTTGATTGATATCGTTCATAATTTCTGGAGTTTAGACTATCGCACGAAGTCCCGCATTTCTCACAAACTGATTTGAGAAGCTGATTTGGGGATAAAAAGTTGAACTTTTTGAAAAACCAAAGATATGGGAACAGTCCCCAGAGAAAAATTTAATCTAAAATCACCAAACCGTTACTAAATCGTCGGTAA